>NZ_JAVRCK010000062.1:0-51574 GCF_034530815.1 Nostoc sp. DedSLP03 | reverse complement strand
CATCAAGGGTACATTTTACCTCCATTGGTAAATTCTTTCCTAGAAATCACCTAATTTATTAAGAAAAATGTCTCAACTGCAAAGAATTGCGATCGCACCCTCCCAATTCCAACAAGGGCAAATTTTGCTTACCAAAGAACAGCAACATTATTTGGGGCGCGTGTTGCGCTTGCGTGAAGGCGATCGCTTTATTGCAATGGATGGTAGAGGAAAATGGTGGTTAGCGCAGTTAGCAGGAGAACAAGCACAGGTTTTAGAAGCGCTTTTGGTAGAAACAGAATTACCTGTATCGATTACGCTGATGGTGGCATTGCCCAAAGGCAATGGATTTGATGAAGTAGTGCGGTGTTGTACAGAGTTAGGAGTAACTTGTATTGCACCAGTATTGAGCGATCGCACTTTACTTCATCCTAGTCCTCAAAAGCTCGAACGTTGGCGGCGCATCGCAGCCGAAGCCGCCGAACAATCAGAGCGTTCATTCGTGCCGACAATTTTAGAGCCTGTTGCTTTTAATACAAGTTTGTCATTAGTCATTAGTCATTTGTCATTGGCAAATAGTCAGCAATATATCTGTGTGGCGCGTGGTGAGTTTCCCCATTTAAAAGATTGCTTACACCACAAAGGACAAATGACAAATGACAAAGGACAAAAAACAATTGTCATTGCTACTGGCCCAGAGGGAGGATGGACAACACAAGAAATTGAAAATGCGAAGTCAGTTGGATTTCAACCTGTTTCCCTTGGTCGCCGCATCCTGAGAGCAGTTACAGCCCCAGTAGTAGCATTATCCTTGATTACCGCAACTTGTGAAGTATAAATGATTTATAGCTCACGCAAAATTACTTTTGCGCGAGACATCACTCTAACGTGTATTTAAAGTAAGTGATGATTGAGCAAGTTGCGATCGCCTTTGAGCATAAAGACTATCAAACAGCAGCTAAATTACTCAAACAGCTGCAAAAAGAATCACCCGAAAATCCTTGGGTACAATATTATCTCGGTCGGCTATATGAAGTATCCCAAAAGCGCCAAGATGCAGAACAAATTTATCGGCAATTGCTGCGAGATACAAGGAACGCGAAAATAGTAACGCTCGCACGCCAAGGTTTGCGACGGCTACAAGAAATGGAGCTAGAAGAAAGACAAAGAGCTATTTCCCAAGCAAAATCTGAACCAAATAACACCGAACTTGGCGTATTAGTCTTAGAGCCACTCAGCACCGAGATGAAAACAGAAGCATCTCGAAAATTTGCTCAGATTATGCAGCTAGATCCCTACACTGCACGGCTGATACTCCCAAGTCGTGGCTGGAGATTGTACCGCACTGGCCAAGTAGGAGAACTAAAATTTTATGGCAAACAGCTACAGCAGGCTGGTATTCCTTGCTTTTGGGCAACAATAGCACAAATTCAGCAAATTCAAGTTTATCAAGTCAAACATTTCCAAGCATCTACCCCACAAGCTACTGTTGTTTGCCGAAACGAAGTCAATCAACTTGGCTCTCTCACCTTTGACTGGTCAGAAGTCACAGCAAGAGTAGTAGGACTTTTGCCCATTTTTGAACAAGTTATAGATGTTGATGCCCGCCGTAAACTGGAATGGAAAACCCAAACACAAGACTATGCTCAGTTTTGTGATTTACACATACCTGGTAGGCGTTCCATTCTCCGACTTTATGATAACGGCTATGAATTCCAGCAAGGTTTAGAAATCATTTCTCAAGCTAGCCAAAATACAATCAGAATTAATTGGAATAGTTTATCAAGTTGGATTGACCAGCAACTACCTCAAGTCAAAATCTGGTCAGATTTCACGTCTTTTGCAGATACAACATTAGATCAAACAGAAATATTGAGTCATATCAAGTCTCACATCGATCTGTTTCGTCGAGAACAGACTAATTGGGATTCAGCTTTTCATTTGTATAGTGGACTGGTGTTTGTTAAATAATTCGTAATTCGTAATTCGTAATTCGTAATTAAGTTACTTATTGCCTACTTTAAAAAGTAAGTTCACAAATCAAATAGGAGTGTTCTATGAATATAGTAAGTGCTAAAAACCAACATCTAGGGGGTTTGTATGTTCAATCGCCTCAAGGAGAACAACTAGTTTTTCCACTCAAGCATACAGAGGTTCTAGCAAAAATTGCAGGTAACTTGTCACGAGTTGATGTCATTCAAAGCTTTGAAAATACCTTCACGCAGCCTTTAGAAGCAGTCTATATCTTTCCGTTACCTGATGAGGCGGCGGTGGATGATATGGAAATCAAAATAGGCGATCGCATCATCAAAGGTAATATTAAAAAACGTGAAGAAGCACAACAAATCTATGAAAAAGCCAAACAAGAAGGACGCACCGCCGGACTACTAGAACAGGAACGAGACAACATTTTTACCCAATCTCTAGCTAACATCAAACCTGGCGAACAAATTGATGTCACAATTCGTTATACCGAAAGTTTAAAATTTGAGGCGGGAAACTACGAATTTGTTTTCCCGATGGTGGTGGGGCCAAGATATATTCCGGGAACGCCGATAGATGGTAGCGGTGATACAGACCAAGTCCCTGATGCTTCCCGCATTACACCGCCTGTAGTCCCAGAAGGAATGCGATCGCGTCACAATATTAATGTCACAGTAGAAATTGATGCAGGTTTACCAATTTCTGAAGTATGTTCTCCTTCCCATCAATTAAAAATTGAACACTCAGGTCAAATTGTGCGGATTAAATTAGCCGGAGAAGATACAATTCCTAACAAAGATTTAATTCTCCGCTATCAAGTTTCTGGTCAAGAAACTCAATCTACAGTACTAATCCAAGCCGACGATCGCGGCGGACATTTTGCCATATATTTGATTCCAGCTTTGGAATATTCTACTGATGAGATTGTTCCCAAAGATGTCGTATTTTTGGTGGATACTTCCGGTTCCCAATCTGGCGATCCGTTATGGAAGTGTCAAGAATTAATGCGGCGATTTATCAATGGGTTAAATCCCAACGATACTTTCACAATTATTGATTTTTCCGATAGAGTCAGACAGTTATCGCCAACACCTCTGCCGAATACACCAGAAAATCGTGCCAAAGCGATCGCTTACATTAACAATTTACAAGCTGATGGCAGTACAGAAATGCTCAGTGGCATTCGTACAGCTATCAATTTCCCCACACCAGCCGGAAGATTACGCAGCGTCGTACTTCTAACAGATGGCTATATCGGTAACGAAAATGAGATTTTAGCAGAAGTACAACAGCATCTCCAACCAGCAAATCGCCTTTATAGTTTTGGTGTTGGTAGTTCAGTTAACCGTTTTTTACTAAATCGCATTGCCGAAATTGGCCGGGGAATATCCCAAATCATTCGTCATGATGAACCCACAGAAGAAGTAGCCGAAAAGTTCTACAGGCAAATTAACAATCCTGTACTTACGAATATTCAAATCTTTTGGCAAGGTGACACAGAATCGCCTGTGATTTACCCAAAGGTAGCGCCTGATTTATTTTGCGAACAACCATTAGTTTTGTTTGGTCGCAAACAAGATAGAGTTGGAGGTAATCTACAAATCTCCGGCATTGCTGCGGGCGGTAAGCACTATGAAAAAACGTTTAACCTCATATTTGAGGAAACAGGAAATCTTGCTGTGGCGCAGTTGTGGGGACGCGCTCGCATCAAAGATTTGATGAATCAAATGGTGAGTTTTGAAACTAAAGCTAGTGTAGAAGCAGTTACAGAAACAGCCTTAACTTATCAACTGCTTTCTCAATACACCGCTTTTGTAGCTGTCAGCGATGACGTGCGGGTTGAACCAGGAAGCGAATACTTGTCTATGCAAGTGCCAGTGGAAATGCCGGAAGCAGTTAGTTACGAAGGAGTGTTTGGCAATGCCCCGGCTGGTGGTTTTGCGGGTCAAATGGAATTCTTAACCTTATCAGCACCAGCTCCAGATTTTCTTCGGCAAAAGCGATCGCCACAATCTCCAGCAGCCAAAGAAGTTGAGAAGTCTTTGAGCTTTGATTTCGAGGAGATGGAACAAGATGAAATATTAGACGCAGCCATCAACCATCAGTTAGAGGTCATCAGCATCACTGGCTTGGATAATACAGAAATTGCTAATCTAACCCGACACCTTCAGCAACTAAACTTTCCTTCAGGCTTCAGTGGTGAAATCGTCTTTGAGTTCACCGTCAACAAAGGTCGGGTAGAACGGGTAGTTTTGGATGAGCAAACCTCTACCCTAAAAGATCCACTTGTAGTGGAGAAAATTAAGCGATCGCTCTTACTTTGGAGAGTTTCCTCATCTACAACTGGCAAAGTTATCTTAACCTTGCATCTTCACACTTAATCTATAGAGACCGTAAATTTACGGTCTCTACGAATTATTTAGGTGTTTTAATCTGACGTGCCATGTCTAGATAAGCAGTCATATTCGCTCCTGGACGACGACGACCATTAGAGCTAGTAGCCGAAGGAGCCAGATATTTTGGTGCAAAGGTTGTTTCAGTTGGCTGCTCTTTAAGTACTTTGGCTGCTGCGGCTTTTTCCTTGTTGCCCGGTTCAACTTTAAGACCCTCAGCAGTCTGGACTAGTTGAACATCGGCTGGTTTGGGATTTTTAGCTGATTTTTCCTTAGTCTTAGCCTTAGTAGCAGCGGTTTTTGTTCCGTTCAATGAATCTGGCTTGGATGGAGTTGGTGTGTCTGATGTAATCGTCTCTGCTACTTTCTTCGCATTTGATGCAACTGTCGATGTAACTGTCTCTGCTACTTTCTTTGCGCTTGATGCTACCTCTTTAGCAGCATCTTTGGCAGCATCTTTGGCTTCGTCCAATTCTAAGAAGTAGCCGTTGCTTTTCTTCTTCCCCGGTAATAATCCGGTAAAGAAACCCAGAATACCCCCAAGGAAACCCTGAATACCCGAAATTAACTTTTTGATAAAATCCATTACAATTACTCCTGCCTTTTACCTTTTATATTTGCAACTAGACCGTAATTGTTAAAAATTACGACAAAATGTTACATTATCTACTTGTCGTCACACCGCTCTGGTGACAACCCTTATAGGTTTGTGCTTAATTAACATTGTAGTAAAACCACAGGGCAAATGTTCTATTGCAAGCATTTGCAACCTGCACACACCGAGAACTAATTATTAAATTTTACTGTAGCTAAGAGCAAGATTCTGAAAGCAAGCTTTACAATAATTAACATTTCTTTGTTTGATAAATACCCAATTGAAGTTAAATAAGCAGTTTGCTCTACCCAGTCGAAGGAGTGTCATAGCCTATTGGCAAACGAATGAATTAATTTGTAAAACTTTATACAAGTTTTCTTTGAAAGCATTTTAGTTTTGTTTGCAACAATAACTTTTTAGAACTTAGGCAAACTCTACGAACTCTTGGCGTTCTTCTCTTCTCTATAAGAGGCTGCGCCAACGAAACGCTTCTCTTTCAGAGACACTAAAGCCAACGCGTTGGCGGAAGCCTCTCGTAGAGAAGGCGTCTTGGCGGTTTGATATATTAAGCTTTTTGGCTATTTTTGCGTAAGTCCAGCTTTTAAAGAATCCGAAAAACAATAGCTTCAGTTTGTAGAGCAGTATGTGTCTACAAAAGTGAAATACACCCCTGAATCTTAGTTAGATTTTGTAAATGAACATTGAAAATCAACAACGCAATCCCGTTTTGTTAATACACGGCATTGACGACACAGAAGCAGTTTTCTATAAAATGGCGGCTCAATTAAGACTACAGGGTTGGTCTGTACATTCTCTGAATCTAGTTCCTAATAATGGTGATGTGGGTCTTGATCAATTGGCAAAACAGGTAGCAGATTATGTTACAGCGACCTTTGCACCAGAACAACGCCTAGATTTAGTAGGCTTCAGTATGGGAGGAATTGTCAGCCGTTACTATGTTCAGCGATTAGGAGGAATTAACCGCGTGCAGCGGTTTCTTACCATCTCTTCGCCCCATCATGGAACTGTGGTTGCTTATGGTTCTCGCCGTCCTGGTTGCCTACAAATGCGCCCCGACAGCATTTTTCTCAAAGATTTAAATTCTGATGCTGTAATGTTGGGGCAGCTAGATTTTACATCTATCTGGACACCTTATGATTTAATGATTGTCCCAGCAAATAGTTCACAAATGCCCGTAGGGAGCCAAGTAATAGTACCAGTTACTCTACACCCTTGGATGCTGACAGATCCCAGGAGTTTAAGAGTAGTCACAGCAGCTTTAGCAAAGCCTATTCAGTTACCCTTGCTGAATAAAAAATCCAGTCAGTAGCTAGAATGCTTGCTACGTTTGATTTATTCATCTTTAATTACGAATTACGAATTACGAATTACGAATTACAAATTTCTTAAATCCTATCCCCAATTTGCGTATGTTCGTAACTCCCAAAAATCGCCTCTGGATGACGATAATACTTGAACTCCATGAGATTATAAAAGGGATCTTCTAAAAAGAAAGTGCGATGCTCAAGAGGAGAACCGACAAAACGATTTTTGGTTTCTTCACGAAAAAGTAGCTGTTGTTGTTGTGCCCTTTGTAGTAAGTCTTGCCAGTCACGTTCTTGGGTAAAAATTAGCCCAAAATGTCTGGGATAGATAGTTTGTTGCGGTGCCAAAGGTTCTTTTGTGACATGAGCCACTAATTGATGACCGTAGAGATTGAGTATCAGGGCATGGTGGTTTTCACGACCAGGAATGCAGCCCAAACCATCTACATAATATGCTTTTGTTTGGGCAATGTCAGTTACAGGGAAAGCTAGATGGAATAAAGTTTGGCTCATAACTTATGTGAGAAAGACTAGTAATTTCTGCCATCTATAATTTATGCTATTAAGTTTTGATTGTGGTTAATTTGAACACAGTTTTTATTGATATTAACTTATATTCTTTATCCTTATTACTAATATTGGGGACTGAGTAATACTTCAGCTACTATACTCTGCGGCTACGGAGAAGAGTCTACCTAACTCAAAAGAAGTTTTGCATTTTTTTAATCATTGCAGTGTATATCTAATGACACCATTGATGGTTTGACACTCAGCTTTCAGAGCTATGTCTACGCAAGTTAGTTAATAATACAAACATATTACTTTACCTAGAGAGGCTGCAAAAATAAAGTACTAAGCATCACAAATTCGTTATTCTGTTGATATTCAGACAAAATTACTCATGATTAATTGCTGATGTCATCCTCAATAGATTCTGTAAATCCCTGGTTAGTAGCAGTAGTATTAAACACAATTTTATTGGGTTTAGCTTGGATTGCTCCTAAAAAGCTACTTACCCCTGCTGGATTATTCCACGCCTGGTTTTTGGCCATCTTAATTTGGGTAACATTAGGCTGGCAAGGATATGCAGTAGTAATGTTCTATTTTTTGGTTGGTTCTGGCGTTACCCGCATCGGGATGGCGCAGAAGGAAGCAGAAGGAATTGCTGAAAAGCGTTCTGGGGCAAGAGGCCCAGAAAATGTCTGGGGTTCGGCTTTGACTGGGGCGCTGTGTGCTTTGGGAGTAGGAATAATAAATTCGGGATTACTTATACCTAGTTCCCAATCCCTAATCCCCAATACTTCGGCTTCGCTCAGTACAAGTCTCCAGTCCCTATTATTACTAGCCTATGTAGCGAGTTTCAGTACAAAGCTGGCCGATACCACTGCTAGTGAAGTTGGTAAAGCTTATGGTAAAAGCACCTTTTTGATTACCACACTCCAACCAGTACCTCGCGGCACAGAAGGAGCGGTAAGCTTGGAGGGAACTTTAGCTGGGATTGTGGCTTCTGTAGCGATCGCACTTGTGGGTTGGGGAGTTGGCTTAATCGATTTATTGGGAGTCGCTTGGTGTGTGCTAGCAGCATTTATTGCCACCAACCTAGAAAGTGTAATTGGCGCAACACTGCAATCTAAGTATACCTGGCTGACCAATGAAGTAGTAAATATTTTTAATACATTAATCGGTGCGATCGCATCTGTACTACTTGCTTGGACATGGATAACTTTCATTAACTAGACTAGCGAGAATAAACAATTACCATTACTCGTTTAAGTGGGGCATTGAGCAAAACAATTCCGTTAATTGATAGCGGGGCATTTAGCCCGTTATCAGTTCCAGATTCCCCACTCAGCACTCTTGAAGAGCATTAGTAGAAAATAAATAACTAATTTGCCTTACTACTGCGCCACCACTAATATTTTCAATCCTGATTTTGTCCCCACTAGACTGTAAAAGTGATCGTGGCAAATTATTTTATTTACTAGTTATATAATTTTTTGACCATTTAGATGTAATTATTTCATGGAATCTTTATCATTTTTATCTATTAATGACTAGATGATTTCTATATGATTTAATTTAAATAAAAGTCCTATAATTGTTTAACAATTTTCACATAATTAGTTCATGGAATCTTTATCATTTTTGACAATTAATGACCAAACAATTTCTATAGAGCAAGCAGTAAAGTACCTGCAAGCTTCTGGAAAATTGGGACAGTTCATTGGGGATATTCTCCGGCAGTACGTAATTGAGGAAGAAATTCGAACACGAGATGATATTGAAATTAGTACCGCAATCACTGAACAGTCAATTATTGACTTTAGACTAAAAAATCAACTCACTGACCCCCAAAGTTTTCAAGAATGGTTAAAGACAAATAACACGGATTACGCTACTTTTCACACATCGGTTGCTTTTGGTTACAAGTTAGAAAAGCTGAAAGCTGTAGTGACACAAACAAAACTTCCAGAATATTTTATTGAGCGCAAAATTTTCTTGGATCGGGTGGTACTTTCCCGGATTGTTGTTGATAATCGAGAATTAGCAGACGAACTCCAAACCCAAATTGAAGAAGGAGGTAGTTTTGAGCAACTAGCTAAAGAGTATTCCCTTTCAGATGACCGAATTGTGAATGGCATGATGGGAATCGTCAGCCGAGGTAGTATGCCGGATATATTACGGGCAGCTATTGATGTGGCCAGTCCTGGACAATTGATCGGACCAATAGAAATCGTTGGCAAAGACTCTCCCCAAGGAGAAGGGCCTTATGGTTTGTTTCGAGTAGAACAATTTCTACCAGCGTCTTTAGAAGATACTCAACTACAGCAAGCACTACAAAATGAGTTGTTTGAAAAATGGCTAGCAGAGAAAATTCAAAAACTGACAGTCAAGTTACAAGTGAGTTAAAAACTCTGGATAATGAATCTTTACGATTAAAAGTGCTAGCTTCTTTGCCTTGGAATCAGCCACCGCTATCCTGGCTGACTCCCGAACAACAATCCCGATTGGAAAATGAGTGCCAAACCCGCCAGTATCGTCTTGGAGAAAAAATCTGGTCAAACGATGTCGGTGGCTATCAATTTTTAATTGTGGCTGGGAAAGTCCGCTTGCGAGAAGAAGGGATTGGCAAACCAATAGCCGCCCTAGATGCAGGGGATTGGTTTGGCGACTTCCAAAAGCTATCTGCGGATTTTAAAGCTGTAGCTGCTAGTAAAGAAGTGGTAGTAGTTTGTTGGGAAACTGCGTTGTGGGCAGAATTTTCTCACCCACAAATTCAAGAATTTTGGCAAGCGTTACCAGTAGAGATGGAAGGACAAAGGGAGACATTTTCCTTCTCTAGCACTCCTTCGGTAACTTCAGCCTCAGACGGGACTTCCAGCCCCCACAGCCTCCAACCCCAAAAAGGACTCCCAGCCGCCAATTTAATAGCTGCAATTTATCCGTTTGTTGCCAGTTGGAATACCGCTGCTGCCTGTTTAACAATGGTGGCGCAACAGTTAGAAAATTCTGTGCAACTGGAATGGGTACAGCGTCAACTCAGAGGACAAGGCCCAAAACAGGTTGTGGAAGCAGCAGAAAAGTTAGGGTTAGTGTTGCGGCGCTTACAAGTGAGTTGGAGTGAGTTGCGACAGTTGTCATTTCCAGCTTTATTGCTGTGGAATTCTGACTCACCCCAGAGTCCATCCTGGGTGGTGGCTTATGGAGTTAAAGGCGATCGCTTAATCATCGCTAACCCTCTAAATCCCGAACGAACTTGTGAAAGCTTGCCGCAATCTATAGTTGAGGCGTCTTGGGATGGACGATTGTGGCAAGTAGAACTCATATCCCAGCAAGAAAAATTTAACCTCAGTTGGTTTACTCCAGCAGTTTGGAAGTATAAAGGATTGCTCACAGAAGTATTGTTAGCATCTTTTACCTTGCAGCTTTTGGGATTAACAACACCGCTAATTACCCAAGTCGTCATTGATAAAGTGATGGTGCAGGGGAGTTTGCCAACTCTCGATGTCATGGCGATCGCACTTTTATGCGTAGCCATATTTGAATCCGTACTTGGCATTCTGCGCCTATTCATCTTTACCCATACAGCTCGCCGTTTGGATTTGAGTTTATCAGCGCAGCTATTTCGCCATCTGATGCGTCTGCCATTAGCTTATTTTGAGTCGCGCCGCGTCGGAGACACAGTAGCAAGAGTCCAGGAACTCGAACAAATTCGTCAGTTTCTCACAGGTACAGCATTAACTGTAATTCTAGATAGCATCTTTGCTGTGGTCTACCTGGCATTGATGTTTTACTATAATATTCCACTTACCTTTGTGGCCTTAGCAGTACTGCCGCTATTTGCCACATTGACGATAGTTGCAACACCAATTCTGCGTAACTGGCTCAACGAAACTTTTAACCGGAGTGCCGATAGTCAATCGTTTCTAGTAGAGACAGTGACGGGGATTCACTCCGTTAAAGCCCATGCAGCCGAACCAGTAGCCCGCGATCGCTGGGAAGGCTTATTTGCCCGCTTCATTCGCACTGGCTTTAAAGCTTCTACTACCTCCAATATCAGCAGCAACATTGGTGATTTTCTCACGAATTTTTCCACGATGCTGATTCTCTGGTATGGAGCCAAGTTAGTCATCGAACAAAAACTTACAATTGGACAGCTTGTTGCATTTCAAATGCTGTCTGGTAGAGTTACAGGCCCGCTTTTGCGCTTAGTACAGTTGTGGCAAAACCTTCAACAAGTGTTACTTTCTGTAGATCGCATTGGTGATATTCTCAACGTTTCCCCCGAAGCTGAACTGGGAACTGGCTTAGTTTTGCCACCCCTGAAAGGACAAATCACCTTCGAGCAAGTATTTTTCCGCTACCGCCCGAACTTTGACGCAATTCTGCGGGGAATCTCTTTCAGTGCCGAACCAGGGCAGTTTGTTGGCATTGTCGGACGTAGCGGTTCTGGGAAAAGTACCCTGTCTAAATTATTGCAACGCCTCTATCAAATTGAATCAGGACGCATCCTGATTGATGGTTTTGATATAAAAAGTGCCGATTTAGCCTCACTAAGGCAACAAGTTAGTGTAGTTCTCCAAGAAGACTTTTTATTTAACGGTTCTATTTTGGAAAATATCACTCTCGGTAGTCCTGACATTACCGCAGAGCAAGTAGTAGAAGCGGCAAGATTAGCCGTAGCCCACGACTTCATTAGTCAATTACCCTACGGTTATGAAACCAATGTTGGCGAACGCGGTACAGCTTTATCTGGTGGACAGAGACAACGCATTGCTCTTGCAAGGCTATTTCTTTCTCAAGCGCCAATTTTAGTTTTGGATGAAGCTACTAGCGCCTTGGATAGTGAAACAGAACAACAAGTGCTGCAAAACCTGCAAAAAATTTCCGCCAACCGTACCGTGTTTCTGATTGCTCACCGCTTTGCACCCCTTAAACGTGCCGACTTGATTTTGGTATTGGAGCAAGGCGTAATTGCCGAACGTGGTACTCACTCACAATTGTTGCAACAAAGGGGTTTGTATTGGTCACTATATCAACGGCAGCAAGCAAACATTTAGCAAACATTTAATAGATTTAACTAACTCAAAGCTTGTGGCTACATAAAAAACAAACCTTTGCAAAGCGGCTTAAGCATAGCCTTTGGCGAATGGAGCATAACTCCATTCGCTATTTTAATTTTGTTGATACTTCAGTGTGTGTGTAAATAACTTTTATCGCTAGCGATCGCAGCAATTTTAAGAGTAACAAAAGAAGTCATAACGCTATGTTGTCATTTTTGCATTAGTCTCCATTCATACATCTCAAATATTTAAGATTTACTCGATAAAGTTACTCTTAATAAAAACCGTAATTATCAGAAGGTTTTTTGGTAATAAAATTAGCATTTTGTTATTAAATTTCATAGTAATTATTGAGAATGAAGTTTGATTCACCCATTGAAATCTTTTGATTGTCAAGGTTTCAATGCTTCAAGCTGTCAAAAAACGGTTGCTATCTTTGAGAAAAACTTATGCACATTGATGATGCTAATAACAATATATTGTCAAAAAAACAGCTAAATACCACTTCAATTTCTTCATTAGATAGCTTTCATACAAAAGATAATTACAGCCTCAACTTCAGCAGACGTAGTAGCTATAACTCAGCCGATGCTGATATGCAGTTGCTAAATAACGATGAATCTAAAAATAGTAATAATGCTTTTAGCACTCAAAATTATAACTCCACTAATGGCTATGGCTTGATTAATGGAGCAGCAGCAGTGGCTAGAGCTATTGGTCAAAATACCTTTGCTGATGTTCCCGATCTCGGTGGCAATAATTGGGGAGCAGACCTAGTTAAAGCACCGGAAGTTTGGGCACGTGCATATACAGGCAAAGGCATTGTTGTCGCTGTTGTAGATACTGGAGTTGACTACAACCACGAAGATTTAAAAAATAATATCTGGACAAATAGCAAGGAAATTGCGGGTAATGGTATAGATGATGATGGCAATGGCTATGTTGATGATACTTACGGCTGGAACTTTGCCGATCAAAACAACAACACCCTAGATGACAACGGTCATGGTACTCATGTTTCCGGCACGATCGCAGGAGAAAATAATAACTATGGTGTCACTGGTATTGCCTACGATGCCAAGATTATGCCTGTCAAAGCTTTAGATAGCTCTGGCTCTGGTTCCTATAGTTCCATATCTAAAGGTATTCGCTACGCTGTAGATAATGGAGCTAATGTAATTAACCTTAGTTTAGGAGGCGGATCTTCTAATCGCACTCTAGAGTCAGCCATTAACTATGCCAGCAGTAAAGGAGTGATTGTCGTCATGGCAGCAGGTAATGATGGTGGCTCATCACCAGAATATCCCGCCCGCTATGCCTCCAAGTCAGGAATTGCCGTTGGGGCAGTAGATAAGAATAATAATTTGGCCGACTTCTCTAACCGCTCTGGAACAAATCAAATCGCTTACGTCACAGCTCCCGGAGTCAATATTTATTCATCAGTTCCGAATAATCAATATGCAACTTATAGCGGCACATCTATGGCAGCTCCCCACGTTGCTGGTATCGTTGCCCTGATGCTTAGTGCTAACCCTAACCTGACTGATGCCCAAGTACGTCAGATTGTCACAGAAACCGCAGAAAATAGTACGCAAACTACAAGCTCTAGTTTTAACATTTCTCATGTCAGTTCTCTAGCGAGTCAGGTAATTGCAGAAACCGCAGGAAATAACACACAAACTACAAGCTCTAGTTTTAAAATTTCTCATGTCAGTTCTCTAGCGAGTCAGGTAATTGCAGAAACCGCAGGAAATAACACACAAACTACAAGCTCTAGTTATAATAATTCCAATTTTGGTTCTCTAATCGGTCAGGGAATTACAGAATCCACGAGATATCTAACACCAGAAACGATCGCTAGTTGGAATAATTTTGATTTTAACCCTGTAATCGGTCAGGGAATTACAGAATCCACAAGATATCTAACATCAGAAACGATCCCTAGTTGGAATAATTCTGATTTTAACCCTGTAATTGGTCAAGCAATTACAGAAACCACAAAATATCTGATATCAGCCGAAGGTAATAACATATCAACAAATCCAGAATTATGGTCGCAATTTCAAAGCTAGCAGAAGATTTTGGGTAGCATCAATGTGAATAACAATCAGAATGATAATAATCCAGATTTTGTCAAACTACTAGAGGGAATGCAAAAACAAATAGATCGGTATAAAAAATTTTTGGGATAGCTTGAAAATTATAGCGATTTGCAGTTGAGTTCAATACTTCTCGGTTAAGAGAATTAACCTGCTCGTCATTAGTAAATTGTCTCGTTCCCAGTCTCTGACTGGGGATGTTCGTCGTTGAGGCTCCGCCTCAAGACTTGCGGCAGAGCCGCTTTTGAGTTGCATTTCCAGCCAGAGGCTGGAAACGAGGTTTGAAAAGGAGTTTGAGCTTAAGTTGACACCAATGAACAATGCTAAACCCTTACTTGTGGTTAATCTAACAGACTTCCTACCTAACAGAAAATGCCTCGCTGAATCGCCGCGTCACAGGTTCAGTAATAAAGGTCAAAATTGACTTTTTACGAGTAACAATTTCACCTGTAGCAGCCATCCCTGGTGTAAATTCTACTTCTTGACCCCGGACGTTTACTGAGTGTTTATTTAGCTTAATTCTCGTCGGAAAAACTAAACCCAATTCTTTATCAGCAATTGCATTTGGACTGACTTGCATAACTTCGCCATCCACAATGCCAAATTCCTGGAAGGGAAAAGTCGCCATTTTCACTTTTGCCTTCATTCCTTGACGAATAAACCCAATATCACGGTTGAGAACTTTTACTTCTAGAAGCATTTCTTCGCCTTCCGGCAAAATTGACAGCAATTCTTCACCCGATTGTACTGGCCCCTTGGTGGCTTTGACTTTATAAATTGTACCGGCTACGGGAGCTTCAATCGTTTCTAAAGCTTGTTGCTTCCTCGCCTGCTCTAATTGACCTTGTACAGTTGTCAGTTCTTCTTTACGCTTATTATACTGCGTCAAAATTTCGCTTTGGCGTTCTGATGCTACACGCTGGGCTTGACTGCGTGCAGCGTTGTAAGCTTGTTCTGCTTGGCGAATTTCTTGGACTTGAGCAGCAATATCTTTTTCTAATGATGTGACTTTATCTTGAGCCTCTGTGATTCTATTCTGGGCGTTGATGACTTCATCTTGCGATCTAGTGATTTCTGTCTTTGCACGAGTTAATCTTTCTTGGGCATCCAGGTAATCGACACGAGGCACAGCGCCAGGAGTAATTAGAGTACGTAGGCTTTTTTCCCTTTCTTGAGCAAGGGCTAAATTACTTTCAATTTTAATTCGGATGCTATCTGCATTCACAAGGTTGGTTTTAGCATTCGCAAAGCTGCTTTTAGCATTAACTAAGTTATCTTGTAACCTGCTCAAGCGGACTTTAGCTTGATCTATGAGTGCTATTTGGCGATTTGCTTCTGCTTCTGCTGCTGCTTGACGCGCTTGGAAGTCTTGCAAACGAGAACTTAAAAGTTCATCTTGCAGTTTCGTCCCAGCAGTTTTGCTTCCAGTGCGTTCTGCATCCAAACGTTGTAAATCGTCTTGAATCAACCTGCTAGATTTAGCTAGGCGGGAAACATCGGTTACTTGCAAGTCTGGATCTTTTTGAATCAGAACTTGACCTTTAGTAACGCGATCGCCTTCTTGTACTTTAACAGCGACAATTGACCCTCCACCCAAAGATGTCACCGGTCTTACCTGTGTAGAAGCAATTAATTCCCCCGGTGCTGTTGCGACTTCATCGATTTGTGAGAAGTACGCCCAAGCGATCGCCCCAAATACAATGGCGCTCATCGTTCCCGCTAGTAATCTAGTGTACAGGGGTGGTAATTCCTGTACTGCCTTCCCCAACTCATAAGTAAGTTGTTCCTCCGGTTGGGCGAATCGCTCTTTTGTCTGACGTGCTTGAGCAGCATTTACCATATATTTTTGTCCTTTGTCCTTTGTCATTTGTCATTTGTCATTTGTGCTTGGTTATTCACTAATGACCAATGACTAATGACAAATGACTATTCAAACTGCTAAATAGCGCCGCAAAAAACTGTCTAATGTTTCCAACTGGAAGTTATAAATTGCTTCTAAATTGGCAATTTCATCTTTTGTGCAGAAAAATTCATTTGCTAGTAATGTACGAAAAGTTCCCAAAGCTTTTTGGGTTTTAGGATTAAATAAACCCAATGCACTCTGTAACCCATCAACGAGAAATAGGGGTGAGTTAATTATTACTGGTTCTTTGGCGAAAATCCGACCAAAAATTCGGGGAATATCTTCTCGTAATAAAATCTCTGGGCCGCCAACGGGTAAAATCTGATTACGAGCGCCTGCAACTGTCACAGAATCCACCACTATCCTTGCCAAATCGTCAGTACTGACAATTGAGGTACGGTTTTTGCGATCGCCAACCAGCAGATACAATCCCGTTTCCCGAAATCGTTCTACTAGTGGCAGCAAGTTAGATGCTAATCCAGCTGGGCGCAAAATAGTGTAATTTAAGCCACTAGCTGCTAAATATCGCTCTACTGCTCGTTTGGCTTTGAAAACGGGAGCATCTTCATAACCGCGATCGGCTCCCAGTACAGAAATAAAGACAAAATGCTCTACACCATTGGCTTTCGCCTGGTCGATGAGTTCAATATTAGCGCGGTAATCTAAAGATAAGGCATCGCTATCGGAACCGTGGGCGCTGATAATATACCGCACATCCTGACTAGCTTTCTGGATATCTTTTTCCTCTAGCAAGTCACCAATGAAAATTTCTGCACCCCTGTGTTCTAACTCGCTGTAGCGCGAATTAAGGCGGACAAATGCCCGCACAGACTGTTCTCGTTGTCGTAGGAGTCGCACAACTCTGCGGCCAATTCCTCCGGTTGCACCAGTTACCAGAAACATATAAATACCTAAATTGAATAGTTACAGCGTTTATAGTTGTCAAAATGCTCGATATATGCTCATAATTCATTGAGCAATATTTAAATAGATGTGAGTGTATTTTTATACTTTATTCCCATGCTCAAGATATCGTCATGCCAATAAGTCATACCTTATTTATTTTAATACTTTAAAAATGATCCCCCACATCCTTGTAGATGCAGGGGATAGAATAATGGGATTAGTTTTACTGGCTCAACAAGTCAATAGCTTGTTCAAGCGACATCTTAGCCTTGTGCAAATTTAGCAGGTTTTCCTGGTCGTATCGGTCAGGATAGCTCATTTTCCTGCCCTCTAAAGTTATCCGAATTAGCGCTGCTTGCTCATCTGTGGGTGAATTCATCTCATCTATAGCAGAACTGATGACCTGGATAGCGTTAAAGTTAGGGGATTTTAACCCTTTACCTTGCTTCATTTGTTGCAGCGCTAAAAGTGGAAATGCCATCAGAGTTACGATATACGAAGTTTTGTATCCTGCATTTCCAGTTGGTTTGATGCCGTATCTACGACACAAGTCGCGTAATTCTTTAATCGTCTTGATTTCAAGTTCGGAACGCGTGAACATAAAATAGTAGTGTCCATTTTTGATATTGGATATTGGTGGTTGTACTTCCGGCAAGTTGTAGCAACCACCAAAAAACAATTTAATCTGCTGCCTACTAGTGATTCAACTTATATTTATATTTATACATAAATGCCTAACCCTAAAGGTCATCCAGAAAATTTAAAACCATTTAAATCAGAGAGGGAAGAACCTTTAAGTGAGCGTCTTAATTTACGTGTCACAAAAACTATGAAGGAAGAACTATCTACAAAAGATGATCCTCCAGAATTTTGTCGTCGTGCAATCCAGGAAGCATTAGATAAAGATAAAGAGAATGCCTAACCCTAAAGGTCATCCAGAAAATTTAAAATCATTTAAATCAGAGGCACTTTTAGATCCCCCCTAACCCCCCTTAAAAAGGTGGGAACCGGAATCAAAGTCCCCCTTTATAAGGGTGATTTAGGGGGAACTAGAACTTTTTATACCGAACAATACGACTTTTCAAATATCCTCTAAGTCAAATGCCATTTTGCTTTTTAAATTCGATTTTAGGGACTCCTAAATAAAAAAATACTTAATTACTTCTTGTGGGGTGGGCAACATGAGCGTCCATAGCCAAAAGCTGTTAAGATGACCACTCCACAAGATTGAATAATTTATTTATTGGAAATCCCTTATTCATTTTTCTGATGTATTAACTAATAACTTAAGTAAGTAAGCAGGAATAAATCAAACTATATTACGTAATATAAAATTAATTAAAGTAGTAAGTATAGGGCGTTGGCAATTATTGCCAATATAGAGAAGTGGATGTTAGGAGACTTATAGATGAGTGACGAAAATCAGTTTGATGTCTTCCTTTGCCACAACAGCAAAGACAAGCCTGAAGTAGAACAAATTGCTCATGAATTAATAAGACAAGGAATTAAACCTTGGCTAGATAAGTGGGAACTTCGTCCTGGTTTAGCATGGCAGTCTTTACTAGAGGAACAAATAGAAAATATTAAATCAGCAGCAGTTTTTGTCGGTAGCAGTGGACTTGGCCCCTGGCAAAGTACAGAGATGAGAGCTTTTTTAAACGAATTTGTAGAGAGAGGTTGTCTCGTGATTCCCGTTTTGCTTGGGAATACACCACAGCAGCCTAAACTCCTAATTTTTCTTAGGGGTCATACGTGGGTTGACTTTCGGACAGATACAGAGGCTATGGAGCGGTTAATTTGGGGTATTACTGGAAAACGCCCAGAGCGAAAACCAAAGCTACAGCCAGTAATTCCAGCCGATGACCTCAACCTCAGTTCTAAAAAGGGAGTAAACTACACGCCATTGCGAGATTTGCTAGCAGCAGGCAAGTGGAAAGAAGCGGATGAGGAAACTTTAGCTGTCATGCTCAAGGCATCTAGCAGAGAAGAAGAAGGCTGGTTAAATGCCGAATCCATCAATAATTTTCCCTGTACTGACTTACGCACCATTGACCAACTTTGGGTAAAATATAGCAAGGGGCGCTTTGGCTTTAGCGTTCAAAAAAAAATTTATCTCGAATGTGGTGGGAAGGCTGACGGTGAATATTATCAAGAAGCCTGGAAAAAATTTGGTGAGCGCGTAGGATGGAGGGTGAAAGGAAACTGGATTATGAGGGATGAGGTAGCTTGGGTCACAGAAGAGATACCATTCGGACACCTCCCGGTAGCACCAGAATTTACATTATGGACACCTCCCGGTAGCACCATTAAAATTTTCAGGGAAGAATTTATAGGGAGGAGAAGGGCGTTTGGACATAATAGAGCTGAGGAGTCCCTCTTTTCTCGCGTCGTGACTTGTGAATTTTATTTTAATATATTATAAGCACTTTAGACTTTTATAAATATTTGTAATAAGGTTGTTTTCTACGAGTTGATCAACATTTCAGAGATCCGATACCTGGCACTGGGTGGTTGATGGAAGAATTCAGAAGTCAGAATTTAGGAGTCAGAATCAATCAGTGGGGAATTCAGATCCACAACTGTCTTGACTACCAGAAAGGAGTCTGGAAAAAGTTTTGCTAATTTAAAATTCCCCCACATCTTTGTAGATGCAGGGGGAGTATTAACAATTCAAAATTCAAAATTCAAAATTCAAAATTGTTTCAGATGAGGATTTAAACGCTTTGTGCAAGCAGCCCACTTCAAAACTATTCAGCAGCTTTGTTATTAGCTCTATTCGCACGCGCCTCAGCTGAAGCCATCACCTCATCGAAATTTTCTAGCACTTCGCCAGGGAAGTTTTCCAAAACTCTGGTAGAAAGAGCAACCCGCCCTTTGCCCTCATCCAAGTCAATAATTACAGCTTTAATTGGCTGACCAACTTGAAATACTTTTTCTAAAGAATCAATAAATTTCTGGCTTACCTGCTTGATATGAAGTAAGGCGCTCATCCCATTTAAATCGACAAATACACCAAAAGGTTTGATGCCAGTAACTTTACCTTCCACCAGTTGACCTAGTTCTAATAAGCTGAAGTTGCTAGAACGAGTTGCTAAACGCTGGGAAAGGATGAGTTTGTTGGTGCTTTTATTAATTTCTAAAAAGCCTACAGTCAAATTTTGACCTTTGAGTGCTTCTAAATTATCACGCTCTGCCAAGTGCGATCGCGGGATAAATCCCCGCAAAGAAAGAATATCGACGGTGACACCACCTTTATTTACACCCATAACCCGTACTTGCACAGTCTGAGCATTTTCCTGCATTTCGGCCAGTCGTTCCCAGATATGCTGAATTTCCAACTGCTTTCGAGAAAGGGTAACTTGCCCTTCTGCATCCTGATCTCGGATAATCAAAAATTGCATTTCCTCTTGCAATGGCAGCACTTCCGATAAATCGGTAACTGCTCTCAAAGAAGCCTCATCGCGTGGCAGAAAAGCTGACGACTTACCACCAATATCAACGTATGCTCCATCATGGTCAAGTTGGAAAACCTTGCCATTTACAAGCTGTCCCTTTTGAAATTGGTAGTCGTGTTTTTCTAGTGCTTTGGCAAAATCGTCCATTGTAAAGGGCGAATTGGCTGTTTGAGAAAGTTTCGATTCGGAATTCATGACTTTTGAAGATTAGTTGTTATTTGATATGCTGCAACTGAAGTTTAGATTGTCATTTGTCATTTGTCATTTGTCCTTTGTTATTCACCAATGACCAATGACCAATGACAAACTTCGCTGCGTATGCTTCAGTTTAGTTGACCAAAGAGTTGTTTTACTTGCTCCCAAGCATCGGCCGCAGCTTTAGGATTATAACTGGCACGATGGTCGCAGAAAAATCCGTGATCAGCTCCATCGTAGCGAAACACACGATGAGGAATTTTATATTTTTCTAACTCTGTTGCAATCTCATCTACTTGTTCAGGTGGGATGCTAGCATCTTCAGTGCCAAAGAAGGTATAGAGAGTACCTGATATTTCTCTAGTGCGAGTGACAGTAAGAGCGCCACCTCCTGGTGTGCGGGTAGTAATTCCAGCACCGTAGAAGGAAGCCGTAGCTTTAATATCTGGCAAAGTGGCTGCAAGATATGCGACATGACCGCCAAAGCAGAAGCCAATACAGCCAAAACCATCTTTTTTCACTTGAGGCAGATTTTTGAGGTAGTCAATTGCTAGTTGAATATCGCTCAATAACTCTGATGCTTGAGTTTGCATGGCGTAGCTTCTGCCCGTTTCAATATCTTCGGGTGTGTATCCAGTTTCAAAACCAGGAGCAATCCGTTGAAAAAGTGCAGGTGCGATCGCTACATACCCAAGTTTGGCAATTCGTTCTGTAACTTCCCGAATGTGAGCGTTGATACCAAAAATTTCCTGTAATACCACAACTCCTGGGTAAGAGCCAGGTTCTTTTGGCTCTGCAAGATAAGCAGACACTTGAATATTATCTTGCAAAAGATTAATCGTTGTGGTACTTGTTGCTTGCTCTGTCATAATAATTTTTACCAGTGCTATGTGATTAGCCGTGTGTTTATTTGATATAACTATGCCAGTATGCCTAGCTTTTTTCTAATTAAATTATCAATAACCAATAGTGAGTGCATTAGAAATTTGTATCAGAAAAACTTTATATGTAAATAAATATATTTGAGATGTAGCAAATGTAGCTGGTCACAAAAGGAGGCTGAGTTAAAAGTGTTGAGTATAAAAGCAACACTTAATACTCAAAACTCAGTACTCATTAGCACTTAGTATTCAGGAGGTTTGGTGATGATTCAATTCCGTATTCAGCCAGACAGCGAAATTCCCGCATCAACCCAGCTGTTTAATCAAATCCGATTTGCGATCGCTTCTCGGCAATATCCCCCGGCTTACAAATTACCAAGCACAAGGGCGTTGGCAATGCAAACGGGGTTACACCGTAATACCATAAGCAAGGTTTACCGTCAACTAGAGGAAGACGGATTTGTTGAAAGTATGGCTGGTTCGGGTATTTATGTTCGCGCCCAAGGTCATGAGGGCGGTAGTAGGCTGCAATCACCAATTCTCAAACAAAATCCTGATGCATATCAAGTTGTCCAGCAAGCACTTGATGAGTTGCTCTCCCAAGGATGTACGCTCAATCAAGCTAGAGAGCTATTTTTAGCGGAAATTGACTGGCGCTTGCGTTGTAGTGCGCGGGTATTGGTTGCAGTTCCATCTTATGATATGGGTGCTGGTGAGTTGATGGTGTATGAATTAGAGCGATCGCTAAAAATTCCAGTGCAGTTGGTAGCAATGGAAGAATTAACCGCTGTGCTAGATAAAACCACCTCTGCGACAGTCGTCACCAGTCGATATTTTATCAGTAATGTGGAAGCGATCGCAGCTCCAAAAGCTGCACGGGTCATTCCTCTCGATATCTACGACTACAGTAAAGAACTCAGCCTCTTGAAAACCCTACCAAAAGAAAACTGTGTTGGGATAGTTAGCCTCAGTTCCGGGATTGCACGAGCCGCAGAAGTCATCCTCCACGGTCTGCGGGGCGATGAACTACTGGTAATGACTTCGCAACCAAAAGATGCTTACAAACTTCAGGCAATGGTTAAACGGGCTGAGGTCATCATCAGCGACCAAGCCAGTTTTGCAGCAGTGCAAGCAGCCGTGCAAGCATCTGATGAAGATATTATTCGTCCACCAAAGCTGATTAAGGTGGAAAATTATATCGGTGCTAACTCGATTAACTTGCTAAAACGAGAACTGGGTTTAAGTTAATCTCAAGTTGAAAAAGAATTCAGAAGTCAGAATTCAGGAGCAAAGCCGGAGACGTTTCCGTTAGCTCCGGTCAGAATGCAATCAGTGGGGGATTCAGACCCGTCACTGAATTGTTGCACCACCAAATTTTCTTGTTTTGTGGGGGTGCAAAAACGCAGTTTATTCATCCGCCAGTCGCACAGAATTTAATTCTGAATTCTGGCTCCTTACTCCTGAATTCTGTTTGATAATTTTACCAACATCTTTGAGAGCAACTGATACAGGAGGGATAGGATAGTGCAGATTGTGATTGTGGGCGCAGGCCCAACAGGTGTAACCCTTGCCCTGCTTCTTGTAAAACGTGGTATTGCTGTAACGTTAATTGAAGCAGCAAAAGACTTTCATCGTGTATTTCGCGGCGAAGGATTAATGCCCAGTGGCTTAGAAGCACTAGAGCAAATGGGTCTATTGGCGTTGTTAGAGGATATTCCCCATCGGCGACTCGACGCGTGGGAATTCATTATCGGGGACAAGCAGTTGTTTCGAGTTGATGAACCAATGGGAGCAACCCGACCCTGTACACTGGTTTCACAACCACCACTGCTCAAAGCACTGATTTCGTCAGCTCAAACCAATAATGGCTTTGAATTCATCCAAGGTGTTCCGGTCAAAGATTTGCTGTGGAGTAATCAACGTGTCGCAGGTGTAGTACTGAGCGATGGGAGAGAATGTACTGCTGACTTAGTGATTGGGGCAGATGGTCGAAATTCCCTTGTGCGACAACGTATAGGCTTGGAATTGGTACGCCAGCCCAAAAATATTGATATTCTTTGGTTTAAACTTGCTGCCAGCCCTGAGTTTGCAGCCGATAATGTGTTTCGTACTATTGTAAATAGCGATCGCGTATTTACCATCTTTCACGGAGCGGAATCAGGAAAACTACACCTGGCTTGGGTGATGTCGGCAACCGAAAATACTGACTCCAAACAAGCCAACTGGGCAGAGATTTTTGCCTCACTATCGCCCTCATGGCTAGCAGACCATTTCCGCAATCATGCAGACACCATCGAATCTCCGATTCGGCTCTCTGTTGTGGTTGGTTATTGTCCCCAATGGCACGCACCAGGGGTATTACTTCTAGGTGACGCTGCACACCCAATGTCTCCCGTCCGTGCCCAAGGAATTAATCTTGCATTCCGTGATGTGATTGTCGCTGCTAATCATCTTGTGCCACTTTTGCAAAAAGAAGCTGGACACCAGGATATTGACATGGCACTATCGTACATCCAAGCAGAACGTCAGCCAGAAATTATCCGCGCCCAGCAACTTCAGTTAGAAGAAGCGAAACAAGGCGAACTACTGCGAAAAATTGCACTGGTGCGATCGCTGTTGATTCAACTTGCCCCCTTACTCCGTAAAATAATTAAAAAGTCTTGGTTAAGGCGACAATATAAAATGCGTCAAGGTATCACACAGGTACACTTAAGTGTCTAAAAAAGCGCCAGTAATTATCCCACTTGTGGTTTTGGCGTGTTAATTTGCAAAAATTCTTGTATTCGTTGCAGATAAGTTGGGGCATCTTCCAACATTGGGAAATGGGCCGTGTTAGGAATCATCACAAATTCCACTTTGTCATTCAATGCAGCCGCTTGACGCCCCATCTCGGCTGGAATAATCTTGTCATACTCTCCCGCCACAAGCAGAGTCGGCACTGTTAACTTGGCAAACTCTTGCGGCATCACTTCAGATTGAGCCTTACTGACTGAAGTAAAAATTGTTCCTAAAGCCGCATCGTAATCTGCTTCGAGAAAATCTTCCAAAAAAGCTTGCCGCTCAGAATGTGGTATGGAACTATATAAAAATCTAGCCATAAACATCCGGTCAACAAATGGGATTTTGCTTAACCATTTGGGACGGAATTTTACTACATAGCCACCGAATTTATGAAAAGCATTAAAAGATTTTTCGTCGTACTCGAAAATGCCGCTACAAGTTAAAATTCCTCGTTCTACTCGTTCGGGATAGCGGTTAAAAAATAAAGTGGCAACAGAAGCGCCCATCGAATGAGCATTGATATAAATACGCTGAAGATGCAATCCATGTAACAAAGCTGCCAAATCATCAGCGTATTCCTCTAATTCATAGGTTAGCTCTTCAATTGCCTCTGATTTTTCCTGGGGGGATTCCGATTCGGCAACAGCTTCACTTGCTTCGGCTATGGTTGGCTTCCCACCAGAACGGCCAAATCCCCGCATATCGTAGAGTAAACAATCAAATTGCTCTAATAAAGCATCAGCAGTATTTTGCCAATATCTAGCCGAACCAGCCCAACCGTGAATGAAAACCATCACTGGTTTTACCAAAGAACCGGATGGTTTTTTCACCCATTCGTAGTAATGCTCAACGCCACGAACATTAATATAAGGCATTAGTCATTTGTCCTTTGTCAGTTGTCATTAGTCCCTGGTATATGGTTATTATTCCTTATTTTTTGACCAATGACTAATGACTAATGACTAATGACTATTAAGCTGATTCTGGCTTCGGTAGTGAAGATGGATGGATTATCAGTTCAGCAGTCGATCGCTTCTCGACCATTTCCCTTGTAACTGTACAGCGTGTCACATCCTTACGGGATGGTAACTCATACATGACATCCAGCATTAATTCTTCGACAATACCACGTAATGCTCTCGCACCAGTTTTACGACGGTAAGCTTCTTGAGCGATCGCTCGTAAAGCATCTGCTTTAAAATCTAACTGAACATTATCCATCTTCAGCAGTTTTTGGTACTGCTTCACTAAGGCGCTGCGTGGTTGGGTGAGAATCGCCATCAGCGCTTCTTCATCTAGCGGATCTACTACTGCTACCATTGGCATCCGCCCAATAAACTCTGGAATCAGGCCAAATTTTACTAAATCATCCGGTTCTAGATGGCGAAGCGTGTCTGCTGCCCGTTTTTCTTTAGATTGGCCTTCTCCTGGCTGCACAAAGCCGATTGCTTTTTTGCCAACTCTCTGATCGACAATCTTTTCTAAGCCTACGAAAGCACCACCACAGACGAACAAAATATTACTTGTATCAATCTGGATGCAGTCTTGATAAGGATGCTTGCGCCCTCCTTGGGGTGGTACATTGGCGATCGTTCCCTCTAACATTTTCAGCAAGGCTTGCTGCACGCCTTCGCCAGAAACATCGCGGGTAATTGACGTGTTCTCGCTCTTACGAGCAATTTTGTCAATTTCGTCAATGTAAATAATTCCCCGTTGCGCTTCTTCTATATCCAAATCTGCCACCTGCAACAGTCGCAGCAAGATATTTTCCACATCTTCTCCCACATATCCTGCTTCCGTCAGCGTCGTTGCATCGGCTACGGCAAAGGGTACATCCAGGATTTTCGCTAGAGTTTGGGCTAAGAGAGTTTTGCCGCAACCAGTCGGGCCGATTAACAAGATGTTGGACTTTTGCAGTTCTATAGCATCATCCGCGCCAGGTTTGCCACTAGCTTTAGATTGAATGACTGCCAACCGCTTGTAGTGATTGTAAACAGCTACTGACAGCACTTTCTTGGCTTCGTCTTGACCAATAACGTGTTCGTC
Organism: Nostoc sp. DedSLP03; assembly: GCF_034530815.1. Taxonomy (NCBI): domain Bacteria; kingdom Bacillati; phylum Cyanobacteriota; class Cyanophyceae; order Nostocales; family Nostocaceae; genus Nostoc; species Nostoc sp. DedSLP03. The sequence continues at coordinate 25,469 of NZ_JAVRCK010000062.1, read as the reverse complement.
TAGATACTTTTTAATCTCTCTTGGCTTGGGTATTTGATTAAACGAAATACTAGCAGAGTGAGTGCGCCGTTTTTCCGGTGGCTCTGCTCTTGGTGCTGGTTGTGCTGCCGCACCATTAGTATCGAGTAACTCCTCGTCTAGTATTTCATTACACAAGTCAACGCATTCATCGCAGATGTAGACTCCCGGCCCTGCGATTAATTTACGCACCTGCTCTTGAGACTTGCCACAAAATGAACATTTCAAATGGGAGTCGTACTTAGACATACCAGCCTCTTATTTCAGAATGGTGACGTTTTCCCCTGCTACGGGAAGATTTTGCCTGGAAATGACCTGATCAATCAAACCGTAGTTTTTTGCCTCTTCTGCCGACATAAAAAAGTCGCGCTCAGTATCTGCTTCAATTCTTTCTAAGGGTTGACCAGTATGGTGAGCCATTAACTGATTCAACTTGGCCTTAACGTAAAGAATTTCTCTGGCTTGAATTTCAATGTCAATAGCTTGACCTTGAGCGCCACCAAGTGGTTGGTGAATCATAATCCGGGAGTCGGGCAGAGACATTCGCTTACCGGCAGCTCCTGCTGTCAACAAAAATGCCCCCATGCTCGCGGCTAATCCAAAACAGATGGTAACAACATCAGGGCGAATTTGCTGTATTGTATCATAGATTGCCATCCCTGCGTAGACGGAGCCGCCAGGAGAATTAACATACAATTGGATGTCTTTTTCTGAGTCTTCGGAATCTAGGAATAACAACTGAGCCACAATTGAGTTGGCTACGGCATCGTCTATCGGCGTTCCTAAAAAGATAATCCGCTCTCGCAGCAGGCGGGAGTAGATGTCGAAAGCCCTTTCTCCCATGCCAGATTGTTCTACCACCATCGGCACGATGTTGCTAGGGCTGCTTAACTGGGAGTTAATGTTTATTCGACTTAAGTTGCTGATTGGGTAGTTTCCCGACTGCGATTTAAGCATACAAGCTTTCTTTGACGATTATTTAGGACAAATGCTTCAGCAGCGGATGCTGCCTTTTCAACGAATGGAATTTTTATAAGCTACGTGTTAACCATTATGCCTCATATAATTTCCTCTCGTGTAACACAGTATCAAGCTCAAGTGATAACAAATGTCACTATTTGCCGAAAATTCATTAATTCTTTAATTATTTTGACTTCATCCGTAAGTTATGGGCATGGGGGATGGGGCATTGGTTATTTCTCTGTGTACTTTCTCATCTCCCTTAGCTTACCCATTTCACCAGAACTTTAACTCAGAACTGGTGAATTCATGGTTGTGGGATTTTTGATTATCCTCCTGTAACTTCTGTAGAAGCTTCGCTGTTTTCTTCCTCTGCCTGAGGTGCATCAGCGTCTAATAATTCTGCGTCTTCCGTTTCTTCTGCGGGACTCAATGAACCTTCTGGTACAAGTTCAACTGAGGAGTGTTCTAAGAGCCAATCGATGATTTTTTCGGTTAATAGTTCGTTTTCCACGATTGACCGCAGTTTATCTTCATCAACGTCTTGTTCCTCTTGGTATTGCTCCAAAAGTTCTGTGACTCTGGCTGCGATTTCTTCTGGTGTTACCTCGATAGATTCGCGTTTGCCGATTTCTCGTAAGGATAAGGAGCGTTTGATACGTTCAATTGCTTCAGTACGCGATCGCTCCCGCAATTGAGGAATAATATCTTGAGTAAACAGCTTTCTCACATCCAATCCCTGCTGAGACAGTCGGATTGCTGTTTGCGTTAGCATTGCATCCACTTCTTGCTCAATTAAGGTTGCTGGTAAGTCAACTTCTACGTGCTTGAGCAGTTCCGTTAACAAGGCTTCCTGCTTATTGGTTTTTGTTTTGTCGTCTGCCTCTTTTTGATATTGCTCTACCAAAGAAGCGCGTAACTCCTCTAAGGTTTCAAAATCACTGACTTCTTGAGCTAAATCGTCATTTACTTCTGGTAGCTCCTTTTCCTTTAATTCTTTGAGCGTCACGGTGAAAGTTGCTGCTTTTCCAGCTAATTCTTCATTAGCATAAGGATCTGGGAACTGCGCCGCAATTTCTTTCGTTTCTTCCGGATTCATCCCCACTATTCCCGAAATAAAGCCTGGAATAAACTTATCTTCCTGCAACTCAACTTGAAAATCAGTTGCTTCGGCTCCGGGAATCGGTTCTAGTTCAGTTGTTTCGTCCTCGCCTTCAGCTCTGGCGAATGAACCTTTAAAATCGACTACGGCAATATCGCCGATTTGAGCTGCACGCCCTTCCACAGGAATCAATGTCGCCAATTCTTGACGTTCCTTGTCAAGGGTAGCGTCCACTCGCTCTGGATCGAACTTCACTTCTTCGGCCTTGACTTGCAAATCGGTGTACTGAACTAAATTTACTTCTGGTTCTACATCGACAGCAGCCGAAATTGTCAGGGGTTTTCCAGGTTCATAATTATTAATCAAATCCTCAAAAGAGGAGCGCAATTGCGGCTGACCGATTGCTGGGATGGCTTCTTGTTTGACTGCTTGCTCAATACCATCTTGAATTAGTTCTTCTAGGGCCGCTGCCTTGATTCGAGTTGTACCCAGCCGTTGTAGTAATATCGGCCGAGGCACCTTGCCTTTACGAAACCCAGGAATATTGGCAGTACTCGCTAAGTTCTTAATGACCTGTTCGTAAGTTTGCTTGGTAATTTCCGGCGTAATCTCTATTTCCAGGCCAATTTGGCTGGCGGGAAGTTTTTCCTGGGTGACTTTCATGCTTCGTCTCTAGTTTTCTGGTATTTTATACTCCGAGTACATACAAGACGCAATAAAATAATTGTTTGCGTTTATGGCTTGATGTCTCTTAGGGGTAATGGGAGTTTGCCAAAAGGTCTTGTGACATCCAAGGAAGGATGTTTGTCCTGGGGCAAAGATCCAGTTTACTGCCAATGACCAAGGACTTGACATTTTACCTTCATAACAATCTGGTTAATAGGGCATTGGGATTAGGGGGAAGGTGACAGGTGGTAGGTGCTAGAGAATAAATCTGTACCCTGTAACCTGTAGCCTATTCCCTTCTTCACTTCCCTCTCACTCTAAAACTTGGGAATTAATTATTCAGTGGGCTAACGCCGTGATATCCTGGTCTCAAAGAGTGGTTAGTACTCCAAATTAAAGTTATAGTATTGAGTCTAGCTATTATCTAGCTATTATTAAGTTATGTGTGGTACGAGAGTGCATCTATTACCTAATCGCATAGCTCAGTTTTGAGTTGTGCTAGCTTTTTACATTTAGATTTTAATATATTCATCATCTTGGTAAGCAAGTTTGTAGCTAATACATTTGTTTCTTTACAAGAAGGATGGTTGTTAAACCCCTAAATGCAGATATCTCCCTTTTTCTGAGAAATAGCGGTTTATTGTATAATATATAGTTATAGTTAAAATCGATGAAAAAATCGCCGTTATTTTAAAAGGCAACATCACTTAACTTATTAAAAAAATGTATTAAAGATATATTAAATTAAAGAAAAATCTAAACCTATTAAAAATGTATTTTCAGACTGCGATCGCTATTTAAATATAACTAAATTGTCCATTGTTCCAAGAAATTACAAATTAAGTCTTTTATAAGGAGGAAGCAAGTTTGTCGAAATCCTATAGTTTAGCTATTTTAGGAGCTACTGGTGCAGTAGGCACAGAGTTGCTGGAATTATTAGAAAGCCGTGATTTTCCGGTTGCTGACTTGAAGTTATTAGCATCAGAGCGGAGTGTGGGACGATCGCTGCGGTTTAAAGGTGAAAATATACCAATAGAAGCAGTGAGCGATCGCGCTTTTGAAAATGTCGATATAGTACTAGCTAGTGCAGGCGGTTCCACATCCAAAACGTGGGCAGCAGTTGCTGTGGAAAAAGGCGCAGTGGTAATTGACAACTCCAGTGCCTTTCGGATGAACCCAGAAGTTCCGTTAGTAGTGCCAGAAGTGAATCCCCAAGCCGCAGCGAATCACCAAGGCATTATTGCTAACCCCAACTGTACAACGATTTTAATGGCTGTGGCAGTCTGGCCCTTGCATAAAATTAAACCAGTGCAACGCATCGTCGCTGCAACCTACCAATCTGCTAGTGGTGCTGGAGCTAGGGCAATGGCAGAAGTCAAAACCCAAACAAGCGCTATACTACAAGGACAGCCACCAGTTGCCGAAATATTGCCTTACCCATTGGCATTTAATTTATTCCCGCATAACTCCCCATTAAACGATTTGGGTTACTGTGAGGAAGAAATGAAAATGGTCAACGAAACCCGAAAAATATTTGGCACGCAACAAATCAGAATCACTGCAACCTGTATACGGGTTCCCGTACTTCGCGCCCACTCAGAAGCGATTAATTTAGAATTTGAGACTCCCTTTAGTGTGAAGGAAGCCAAAGAAATTTTAAATTCCTCCCCCGGAGTAAAATTGGTAGAAGATTGGGGAACAAATCATTTTCCGATGCCCATTGAAGCAACAGGTCGAGATGAAGTTCTAGTGGGAAGAATTCGTCAGGATATTTCCCATCCTTGTGGCTTGGAATTATGGTTGTGTGGCGACCAAATCCGCAAAGGCGCAGCATTAAATGCAGTACAAATCGCGGAATTGTTGGTAGAGAAAAATCTACTCAAACCATTAGCTATTAGTCATTAGTCATTGGTCATTGGTGATTGGTCATTGGTAAAGTGACAAATGACAAAGGACAAATAACAAATGACTAATGACACTTGAAAGCAATTTGCAGATAGGTTATTACAATAGAGAACCACCAAGATATAAAAACATGGGTAATCAGGAGTGAAAAAAGGGTGGGAGATTTTGGCAATGTTTTAACCGCTATGATTACGCCATTTAAAGCAGATGGTAGTGTCAACTATGATGTAGCGGCAGAACTGGCGGCGCATCTAGCTAACAATGGTACAGATACATTGGTGATATGCGGCACAACCGGAGAATCTCCGACACTAAGTTGGGATGAGGAATACCAGTTGTTTGTCGAGGTATTGCAGTCCGTGGCCGGAAAAGCCAAGGTAATCGCGGGTTGTGGATCGAATTCCACCAAAGAAGCGATCGCAGCCACCCAAAAAGCGTCTAAAATAGGAGTACATGGTTCCTTACAAGTTGTTCCTTATTACAACAAACCGCCGCAAGCGGGATTGGAAGCGCACTTTCAGGCAATAGCACAAGCCTGTCCCGACTTACCGTTGTTGTTATATAATGTCCCCGGTCGTACCGGACAAAACCTTCAGCCAGAAACAGTTGCCCGATTAGCTGAGGTTAGCAATATTGTCGGGATTAAAGAATCCACTGGTAATATAGATCAGGCAAGCGAAATCCGTCGCTTGACACCAAAAGAATTCCACATCTATTCTGGTGATGATTACATGACTTTGCCCTTGTTAGCGATCGGGGCAAAGGGTGTGGTAAGTGTAGCTTCTCATCTGGTAGGAAACCAACTACAGCAGATGATTCAAGCTTTTAGTGCGGGAAAAATTGAGGTAGCAAGCGACATTCATCTTCAACTATTTCCGTTGTTTAAAGCTTTATTTCTCACTTCAAATCCCATTCCAGTGAAAAAAGCACTGCAACTTCAAGGTTGGGAAGTGGGTTCAACTCGTCCGCCGCTATGTGAAGCTGATTTAGAAGTAAGTCAAAAGTTAGAAGCAATTCTGAAAGAACTTAGTTTAATTTAACCACCAACTATTTAAATGTTGATAGTCTCCTCCTTGCCAAAGATACATATAAACAACGATGTAATTGTTCATAAATTGCAATTTAAAAATCTGTGCTAGGACTGATGGATATACTATGAATCCTTGAGTTTTACAGTTGATTTTATTGAATAAAAAATTGAAATTTTCAATTAAAACTTGATTGCTTTGGACTGACTAAAGAGACAGATGATGTCTTAAATACAAGGAAAGTTAACTATCAACTTAATTAACCAAAAGTAACAATCTAAGGAGAAAATGGCTAAAAACGAAGCTAATAATTCCGCCTTGAAAATTATTCCTTTGGGCGGTTTGCATGAAATTGGTAAAAATACCTGTCTTTTTGAGTATGACGATGAAATTATTTTGTTAGATGCAGGATTAGCTTTTCCCACAGAAATGATGCATGGAGTCAATATTGTTTTACCAGATATGACCTATCTGCGGGAAAATCGGCACAAAATTAAAGGGATGATCGTGACTCATGGTCATGAAGACCATATTGGCGGGATTGCTTTTCATCTCAAGCAATTTGATATCCCGGTGATTTATGGGCCCAGACTAGCAATGGCAATGCTAGAGGGTAAATTAGAAGAAGCAGGAGTCCGCGATCGCACAGAAATCAGAACAGTTCTACCACGTGATGTGGTGCGGATTGGCAAAAACTTTTTAGTTGAATATATCCGTAACACCCACTCCATTGCTGATAGTTTCACAGTTGCCATTCATACTCCCCTGGGTGTAGTCATTCACACAGGGGATTTTAAAATTGACCATACCCCAGTGGATGGTGAAAAGTTTGACTTGCAACGCCTAGCAGAACATGGTGAAAAAGGCGTTCTTTGTTTACTGAGTGATTCCACTAACGCTGAAGTGCCAGGATTTACACCTTCAGAACGTTCAGTTTATCCCAATCTGGAGAGAGTATTTAGTCAAGCACCTGGACGATTATTTGTCACTACCTTTGCTTCTAGCGTCCATCGCATCAACATGATTTTGGATATTGCCAAGAAGCAGAACCGTGTAGTGACAGTTGTCGGGCGTTCCATGCTGAACTTGATTGCTCATGCCCGCAATTTAGGTTACATCAAGTGTGAAGATAATCTGCTGCAACCATTGCACGCTGTCCGCAACCTACCCGATGAAAGAGTACTGATTTTAACTACAGGTTCTCAGGGTGAATCGATGGCAGCAATGACCCGCATTGCCAACAAAGAACATCCTCACATTAAAATTCGCCAAGGAGATACGGTAGTATTCTCTGCTAACCCAATTCCCGGAAATACGATCGCTGTAGTCAACACCATTGATAAATTGATGATTCAAGGTGCAAAAGTGGTCTATGGTCGAGATAAAGGAATTCACGTCTCCGGTCACGGCTGTCAGGAAGAACAAAAACTGATGATTGCCTTAACTCGACCGAAATTCTTTGTGCCATTTCACGGCGAACATCGAATGCTAGTGAAGCACGCAGAAACGGCTCAGAGTATGGGCATTCCCGCAGAAAACACGATTATCATTCAGAATGGTGATATTGTCGAGTTGACAGAAGATGCCATTTGCGTCGCTGGAAAAGTGCCATCTGGTATAGAACTGGTGGATACTACTAGTTCGGGTATGGTAAGCGCCAAAGTGCTGCAAGAACGGCAACGCATGGCTTCAGAAGGCATCATCACGATCGCAGCTGCCATTGATTGGAATGGTAAACTGTTAGCAAAACCAGAAACTCACCTCCGGGGTGTAGTTACAAGTGTAGAGCGATCGCTCCTGCAAACCTGGGTAAAACAACGCATTGAGGAAATTCTCTCTGTGCGCTGGACAGAATTTGCTCCTGAGCAAGGTGAAGCAGCAGATATAGACTGGGGTGGATTGCAAGGTACTTTAGAACGAGAATTGCAACGTTCCATCCGTCGGGAATTGCAATGTCAGCCATCTGTGACTTTGTTGATGCAAATCCCTGATGAGCCACCTGTAAAAGTTGCCGATGGGAGAAGACGGCGGACTCGGACTGCTGCTCAGGTAGCATCATAGAGAATTTAAGGTAAAAATCTCATACAAAGAGAAATTTGAGCAGTGGCTTTCACCGCTGAAATTTCGATTGGCGCAAAGACACAGAATTTTTCTGAACGTCTTTGCGCTTTCTTTTGTAAGGGTATAGAGCTTACCTCTAACTTGTTAGGTTGCTGTCAACGAAGGCGTGCGTACAACATCCATCGTACTGCCAGGATGTATTTGCACTGTAGAGTACGGAAACACCCATAAGCAAGTTCATCTGATTTAAACGCTTGAGACTATCTCATTCTAAAATTGCCACTGCCAACCTAAGTTTTGTGAGATCAAAAATCACTACTTTTACGGTATTCAGCCAGCGATGAACAAGGCACACTTACGTGAGAAAGTGGGAACACGCAGAGGAAAAATGCCTTCTAGGGTATTATCGATGTTTATACTTAGCAAAAATTCTTTCAAAAAGACCTTATATTAAGTTCTGTAAATGTTACACTAAAACCTATCCAATGATGGATGTCTTTATTAAAATTTAAACTGTGTCAAGTTATGAACAAGATCGTAATATTACACTACCGATCCCCAGAAATTTGCGATTAACTTGACGTAGTAATAAATTAGGTTCTGACTTAAGTGGCTAATCAGGTATTACATTATATCGCAGTCAGAACGCGATTTTTCCGGGAAAGTTCGTTGCCACGTTGTATATATTCATCAAAAAGATGAATAGCCTCAATAACACAGAGGGTTAACCATGAAGGTATTCGACAATACCACAAAAAAGATTTTTCTGGCTAGCTGGGTATCAATCAATCAAGCAGAGACTACTGAGCATAAAGCAACCCAGCTAAACCATTCTGTTTCCAAGCCTTACTGGGATATTCTCCAACCCTTACGGCAGCGAGTAGAAAACATTCAAGTCCGCGATCGCCAACTAGCTCACCGTTTGTGCAAACTGATTCCATCTCAATGCCCCTTTGAGCGCGATGTCAAATTATTAGGCAAGACCTTGTTTCACATCCCACCGATGTGCAAGCTCAACCCCTTATATGAAGAAGTAGTTGGTTTACGTTTCCGAGCGTTATGCTATCTAGCCGACGAGTGTGGCGAAGATGTATCGCAGTACTGCTAATACTGAGATATGAACGCGGAGGAAAAAGTTAGGAGTCAGAAGTAAAAGGTCGGGGATCAATAATATAACTTCTAATTCCTAACTCCTAACCATTTTTTATTATTTTTTTACTATTTCTTTTGCCATTTTTGGATGGCATCCTGAGCATCTTCGTAAGCGCCTGTCTCCTCTGGCACTAAAGCTGCGGTGGCAATTGCGGCGTTACGTTCTCCTTCGGCGGCGCGACGCTTGGCCAGGTCTAAAATTTTCTCACTCCAATTATCGATCGATTTTTGGGCAGCATCGAAGCCTGGTTGTCCGGGTGGTACTTTCTTGGCAACTTCGATCGCCCGATTGTAGGTAGATGCCTGTTCGGGCTTAATTAAGGCATTAGCTGCATCTAAAAGAGTTTTGTTACTCACATACTGCTTACCCTCTAAGCGCCACAGGTTAATTGCTGCTTGTGCCTTCGCGTAGGGGGCTTCATCTTTGGTAATTAATCGAGCCGCAGCAATAGCACTGGCATACTGTCTTTGTTTAGCACGACCCTCTGCTAAATCTAAAATCATCTGGCTCCAAATCTTAATATTCTCCTGAGCTTGTTCGTACAGTGGTTCGCCAGGTTGAATTTTTCGGGCTGTAGCGATCGCCATGCTCAAATCGCTCGCCTGAGTTTGTCTGAGCGACATTTTCGCTAGGTCTAATACTGCTTGATTTCGCTTTTTTGACTGGGAACTAGAGGTTATTTGAGCGCTAGATTGGTTATTAGGTCTAACTGGTGGAGTGCGTAGGCGTAGCCCGTCGGAGACATCGCTTGGTAAATTTTCGACAACCTGGCGATCGCTAACAGTAGCATTGGGTAATGCACTTGATATTTGCTTAATTCTAAAAGTTTCTTGATTGCGCAGAAAAACTACGGCGATTAAACCTGCTACCAGCAAGCTACCTCCGCCCCACAAGATAAACTGTTTCCAAAAAGGGATGCTTGGCTGATTCGCTGGCAATCGAGAGACGTAACCTTTAGAGGAATTGGGGATAAATCTTCCTTTGGTATTCACTCCCAAGGAAGTTTCGGGCATTGGCTGGGCAACCAATCCGCCACCTGACTCTTGGACTTTTTGACCCTTCGCCTGTTGGGAGGAGTTCACACTAACTTCTCCCCGTCTGCCTTGAGTTGCTGAAGTTTTAGAGGAATCGTCAAGGGGAGGGGCTGCAAGAGCAACAGCAAAAGATTCTTCCGGATAAATTCTCGGTTCTGGTTGAAAATCACTTTCCATTGCCAATTTTGGCAAGATTACTTGCTGCCTTGATGGGATGATAGTGGCAGGGTTTTGGATAGGACGCCAGTGGTGGTGACATAATTTTGGCACGATCAAGCTGAGGTAGCTTTCTAAATCTGCCAAGTTGCTGCCATTACCAGAACGTAAAGCTTCTAATAAAGCTGCTGTAAAAAATCCGTGACCTAGTTCGCTACTCTCATGGGAAAATTGCTCTGGTTGGCAAGAAAGAATTGTCGCCAGTTGTAATTCTTGGGCTAGTTCTATTGTTTCTTCACCAACAGGAGCATCCGCTTGAGTGCCAAAGGCGCGGTTGATATCGAGTAGTAGCAATACATTAAGTTCGGCAAGTTGCAGAGTTTGCATTAGCGATCGCAATTCTATGCCAGTCTCTTGCACCAGTTCCGGGTTGCCCTCTACTGGCATTAAGTAATCTTTGCCCTTGTAATTGACTCCATAACCGCTAAAAAATAACCACAGATAGTCTTCCGGTTGCCAACTTGTTGCTGCCAAATCTTCAAGCAGCAGCAAAATATTTTCCTTCGTCGGGTAAGTCGATCTATCCCCAATCGGCGGCGAAGTATCTGTCATCACTAGACAGTGCTTGGGGAGAAAACCTGCCTCTGTCACCAAAAAATCTTCTAGTGCCTCAGCATCTGCTTGGGCACAACTTAAAGGTTGAAATAACTGATATTGATTGATACCAATCGCGATCGCCCAGTAATTTGCCATCCCGCTCTTTGTCAGTTATTGTTGTTTGCTGGTCTTAAAATTGCGGTTGGCTTTGCCAAAAAAACAAAGCTAACCTATGTCTTATAGTCTAGGTGATTCCGATCGAATCTTAAGTTAGAATGTAATTTTTATTACGTTAATTAGCCGGAAAAATACCTTTACCTAATTTCAATAACAGATTATTACTAAGGAGATAGAAGGTCATGAGCAAAATTTCTGCTCACCTACCATCATCGCTCGCTCCCTTTTCAGTTATTAGCCAAATTGCCAGAAGAATCCGGATAATTCCTTTAGTAATTTTGCTCATATCTACTGTTCCTGCGTGGTTTTTGATGGAAGCGATCGCACCGCAGCTTGTGCGAGCTTACACCGCTAGAGTCGATCTAGCTATTGACCGCTTGCCAGAAGAAAACTATGAAACCGTTCTCAGGAGAGCGGAAGCGGTCGCTAGGGCAGCTGCTCAAAGGAGCTTCGACCAAGATATCTTGGTGACAGATGTTTCCATCATTGTGTCCGTACAAAATTATGGAGCGATCGCACCAGTCCTGACATTAGATGTCAGTCGTCCTCAATGGCGATCGCGTCCTGATGCTCAAAATTGGGCCACTTACTTCAAAACTGCGCGATCTTTACTTTTCTTTGAAAATAACTCTAATCAAGTTCCAGCAGCTAGCGCTGTGTCAACGCCAAAATGACGAGTTGAGCTAGAAGTCCGAGCCAAAGCTTTCTTGGCTCGGAACCTTGAGGGATTTAAAGAAAGTCATTCTTGCTGTTCCTGTGTTCTGGCGTCAGTCTTAACCCAACTTATTTATTCCTGACTCAACTGTTGTCTTTGGCGTCAGTGGATGGCCTAGAATAAGAAGGTTGTCAAGAATCGCGATATCTGCTGACATGGCTGTTCCTAAGAAGAAAACTTCCAAATCAAAACGAGATAAACGTCGAGCTACCTGGAGGCATAAAGCCGTCGTTGAAGCTCAAAAAGCCCTATCTCTAGGCAAATCAATTTTGACTGGACGTTCTACATTTGTTTATCCAGCTGCTGAAGAAGAGGAAGAAGAATCATAACAATTCAAAATTCAAAATTCAAAATTCAAAATGAAAGACATTTTCAGACGGGGGTTTAAACCCCGACTGAAACTCATAAGCTCATTAGATCGAAAAAAATTGGTAGTGAGTAATTGGAAATATCCATTACCCATTACCTATCATTCAATAGTTCATATAAAGAGTAAAAAATTTGCTGCTGTTGGCAACTCAGCAAAAAAGCTTGTAAACATCTTGAGAAAACTTATTTTTCTCTAACTATGCTAGGAAAATTTTTTCAAAAACCAGGCAAAGAAGAAAGCGATCGCGTCCCTCCTGGTCAACACTTAGCTAAAGGTTTTCCCGTATTAACGTACGGTGAAACTCCCCAAGTCAACACTGAGGAATGGGAGTTTCGAGTTTGGGGTTTAGCAAAATCTGCTACCTTTAGTTGGTCAGATTTTATGGCGCTACCTCAACACGAATTCACAGCTGACTTTCACTGTGTAACGCGCTGGTCTAAACTTGATGTCAAATGGACTGGCATTAAAGTTACAGATTTCATGAATCTGATTGAATTAGACCCGAAAGTAGCCCACGTTATGGAACACTGCTATGGCGGCTACACCACCAATATTTCTGTAGAAGATTTTCTGCGCGAAGAAAACTTCTTTGCTTTTAAAGTCTTTGGTGAAGACCTTCCATCTGAACACGGTGGGCCGATGCGGCTAGTTGTACCCCACCTCTACGCTTGGAAAAGTGCTAAGTGGATTAATGGTTTGGAATTTTTAGCTGCTGAAGAACTTGGTTTTTGGGAGCGCAATGGCTATCATCGCCGTGGCGAACCTTGGGCTGAGGAGCGTTACAGCAACGCTTTTAGCTTTTAATAATTAATAGTTAAAAGTAGAGACGCGATTAATCGCGTCTCTACAAGAGTTAGGAATTTAGAGTTAAAAATTCATAACTCATAACTCCTAACTCATAACTTTTTTTAACCCAGAAGTTTCTTGATTAGCGGCAATTTGCCCTGATATGGAGCATATCGCCATTTTAAATCTAGCCAGAAGGAGTTTTGCAATACACTTTTCTTATGGGAAAAGGTGTCAAAACTAGCTTTACCGTGATAGTTGCCAATACCGCTATCTCCCACTCCACCAAATGGTAAAGACGAGACACCAACCTGCATAACTGTGTCGTTAATACAGACTCCACCAGAGGAAGTTTCCTGCAAAACTCGCTTTTGCAGGTTTTTGTCTTGAGAAAATAAGTATAACGCCAAGGGTTTGGGTCTAGAGTTAATCAAGGCGATCGCTTCTGCAATGTCAGTATATTCAATGATGGGTAAAATGGGCCCAAAGATTTCTTCCTGCATTACAGAATCTTCTAGGGAGACATTATCAATCAGTGTTGGGGCGATATAACGCTCTGAAGGTTGATTTTCTCCACCGATGACAACTTCACCGTCTTTGAGAAAATTAACTAACCTATCAAAGTGTTTTTGACTGATAATTCTGGCATAATCAGGGCTGTTTGCTGGATTATCACCATAAAATTCTTTTAAAGATTTTTCCAGACTATCTATTAAATCTTTCTTGATTGTTTTGTTAACTAAAAGATAGTCGGGGGCGATACAAGTTTGTCCAGCATTGATGAATTTGCCCCAAGTAATTCGTCTGACAGTGTGTTCCAGATTAATGTCAGTATCTACAATACAAGGACTTTTGCCACCCAATTCTAAAGTCACTGGTGTGAGATATTTTGCTGCTGCTGCCATGATGATTTTGCCGACAGCTGTACCACCAGTAAAAAAGATATGGTCAAACTTTTCTGCAAGTAGTTTTTGACTTGCTTCTACGCCTCCTTCAATTACTGCAAGATAAGCAGGGTCAAAATGTTTGGCAATAATCTTAGCAATGACATCAGACGTATGAGAAGCAATTTCTGAAGGTTTAATAATTGCACAATTCCCGGCTGCGATCGCACCTATTAACGGTGAGATAATTAACTGAAATGGATAGTTCCAAGGCCCAATAATTAAGACAACCCCTAATGGTTCTGAATAAATTCTAGCTGAGTAGGAAAAAAAATCCCAAGAAACCGCTGCTTTTTGGGGTTTAGTCCAGTTTTGAAGATGTTTGATGGCGTAATCAATATCCTTAATTACACTGATTTCTGTAAGGTAAGTTTCTACTTCTGGTTTATGTAAATCCGCTTGTAATGCCTTTACTATTGACTGTTCATGCTCAATGATTGCTTGCTTCAGATTTTTCAGTTGTTCAATGCGAAAATTTACATCTTTAGTTTTGCCCGTTTGAAAAAAATCTCGCTGAGTCTGGAGAATATTGCCAATATTAGATAATTCAGTGGTAATCATTGTTTTTTCCTCTCAAAAACTATTTCATCTTAATACTATTATTTCAGCATCTTTAATTATTCAATTTTTAGCATTTGATTTTTAAGTGAGTTTTTTATTTTAAATTATCGTTAGATAGTAGTAAGGTTATAAATCATGAAGTACCAGGGTAAAAAACTCTATAATTCATAATTTATAATTACTAGTTTTTTCATGCTTTGGTGGGTAGAAGTACACTAAATATACTACCTTTGCCCAACTCGGAATTAAGCAGAATAATTCCTTGATGTGCCTCGACAATTCGACGAGCAAGATACAGTCCTAAGCCACTACCAGAACTCTTATGACTGCCTTGGCGAAATCGTTCAAATATAGTAGCTTGTTCTTCTGGGGGAATACCTGGCCCAGTATCCGCTATTTCAATTCTAATGTAGTCAACGGAATTGGATGTTTCAGAGAACTGAGATTGATTACTTTTGTTGAACTGGCGTTGAGAAGTAAAACGAATAGTAATAGACCCGGAGTCGGTAAATTTGATCGCATTGCCGATAAGATTGGTAAATAGACGATGCAGTTCCAAGCGATCGCCCATCACTGTATTTGTGATTGATTCTTCAGTAACGTCAAAATTTAGAGAAAGTTTTTTATCTTGAGCTAAGGGTGCTAATTCTCCAGTCACTTCATCTAGCAGTTGTTTTAGATTAACTGGTTGAAACGCCAAACTTTTGCGACCCGCTTCAAAACGATAAACTTCCAATAAGGTATTCACCATAGAAAGCAGGTTGATATTGCTACGGGCCATGATGGCGATTACTTCCTGCATTTGCGTTGATAATGTTCCCAACGCGCCTTGCTGAAATAGCATCAACATGCGATCGGCAGCTACTAAGGGAGTGCGTAAGTCGTGGGTGAGGCGGGAGACAAAATCTTCTCGCTGACGAGCAATTTCATCACGTTCATCCATACTATGCTTCAAACGCAGGAGCGATCGCACTCGTGCCAGCAATTCATCTACTGTTACAGGTTTGCGGATAAAATCATCAGCACCCAAGTCTAATCCGTGGGCAACATTAGGCGCATCGTGGGCAGTGATCAGCAATATGGGGATGTATTGCGGCAATTTCATATCTCCGCGAATGTGCTTGGTGACTTCGTACCCGTCCATACCTGGCATCATCAGATCCAGCAGAACCAAGTCACAAGGCGATGCTTTTAATTCTGCCAAAGCTGAAATTCCATTTTCGGCGGTGCTAATGGTGTAACCTTCTTCCTCCAAAATAGTTTTGATCAAAAACACGTTATCAGGAGAGTCATCAACAACCAGAATTTTGTCAGAGCGAGAAGATTGTGAAGTCATATAGATGCAAGGTACGAGATAAAAGTAAATTTTTAGGTAAACTGCTTTATTGGTATAGTTTTACTAAATATTACCCTTGGATATATTTTCCTCGGTTTATGTGGTCGAATCCACTGGGCAGGCATCACTGAAAGTGAAAATAACTTGGAAACTGGCACTTGAAGAAAACAAGTAATAAATTTTCATGAATTGGGAATTAGTTGAAGCTTGTACCATGGCGATCGCTACTTCAAAAGGTTGCATCTAAGGCACGGGCTTTTTTATCTCACCCAATGGACATTTACTCACCTGCGCTCATGTACTTGAATCAGCAGGGGGTTGGGAAGAAGTGCGAATCAATGGGCAAGGGGTTGAGTTGGTTTATTTAGGCGATCGCACTCTCACCACAAAACAGGCGGTCGACGTGTTATGCCAATGCATCGACGTGTTATGCCAATACATCGGTGTGTTATGCCAATGCATCGACGTGTTATGCCAATACATCGGCGTGTTACGTTAATGCATCGGCGTGTTATGCCAATGCATCGACGTGTTACGTTAATGCATCAGAGCGATCGCTCATTGCCCAGAAGTGAGATTATCTAAGAGTTGCTGAAATTCCGTTGTAGAAAAAATTGCGATCGAACTCTCATCAAAAAATAGGCGATCGCTCATTCTCCAGACGTGAGACTATCTAAAACTTGCTGGAATTCTGCTGTGGTAGGAATTGCGATCGCACTTTTGAAAAGCATTTTTAGCACAGATGGTTCTTCTATTCCGTTGATAACTTCCACAATAGAACTTGGCACTTCTCCAAACCGCGTTTCTAGAACTGTAATGATGCTTTCTCTAGCATTTTCGACAATTCCTTCTTCTTTTGCTAGCCTTTCAATACTAGTTACGTACCGCATTCTATCTGCCTCCTCGTAACTTCTTATTTCTGTTTTAAAACTAAGTGCCAACTCTTTTGGCAAAACCATTATCCAGTCGATAAACCGAAATAATTCTCGAATATCTTCCCGGCTATATCCCCGTTCATAGAGCCGTCTGACTAGGCTTAGTTTCCACTGTAGCCGATTTTCTGGGTTTCGTTACGTTGCTTTGGTCTTGAGATGCGCCATCACAATTACACCAAAGGGGTTGGTTGTTTGCTCTAGGGTTTCCCACCCTTGCTCATAGTCCAACAGTTTCGCCACAGGAAACTCTAAGCTGACGCGACATCCACCTAGTTGATAGCTGTAGCTGGAAGGTCGCCAATTTGCTTGTTCATCTGCTAAAACTGCTAAACTAATGACTCGCTTTTTATGGCGGTCAAACAAACGGTAATTATATGTGTACATCCGTTCGGCAAATTGGCTGTCATATTGCCCTTGGACTTCCACATGAACCAATACCCAAGCTTCTTCTCCATCCAGTAGCCAAACTTTTGCGACTTTATCGACCAAACGCCGCCCAATTTCTGCATCCGGTTCTAGCTGTTGCAGTTCTGTGTCCAGAAATTCATAAGGTCGCGTCCAGTCTATTTCGGCATAAGCTTGGGTGAAAAAGAATTCCAGAAAGCGGGGAAAATATAGCTCAATGACTTCTTTCCAAGGACTATCGTAATCAGTAAGTTGCTCGGTCATGAATCAAAACAAAAAGTACCTCTGTGCCATTGGTAAAACTGTCGCAGGTTCACAAATCAGCAACTCACCATCTGCCCTGACTTGATATGTTTCTGGATCGACTTCAATGTGGGGTAGTGCATCATTCAGTTTCATATCTCGCTTACTCAATTGGCGTGTCCCAGAAATTGCAACTGCTGCCTTTTGTAAACCTAACTGGCTGGGAATTTCTTTCTCTAAAGCTGCTTGGGAAACAAAAGTTAACGATGTGGCATGACGCGCCCCTGCAAAACTACCAAACATTGATCGCATATAAACTGGTTGCGGTGTAGGAATACTGGCGTTAGCATCGCCCATTTGCGACCATGCAATCATCCCGCCTTTAATGACTATCTCTGGTTTCACGCCAAAAAATGCAGGCCGCCATAAACATAAATCTGCTAATTTTCCCTTTTCCACTGAACCCACATATTGAGCAATTCCATGAGCGATCGCTGGGTTAATCGTATACTTAGCAACATATCTTTTTGCTCTAAAGTTGTCTGCTTGTTGCTCACTTCCTTGTGGGTTAAGAGTTCCCCGTTGCACCTTCATTTTGTGGGATGTCTGCCAGGTGCGAATTATCACTTCGCCCACTCTACCCATTGCCTGAGAATCAGAAGAAATCATGCTAAATGCGCCTAAGTCGTGCAAAATGTCTTCAGCAGCAATGGTTTCCCGACGGATGCGAGATTCGGCAAAAGCGACATCTTCAGCGATCGCAGGGTCAAGGTGATGGCATACCATCAACATATCTAGGTGTTCGTCTAAGGTGTTGACGGTGTAAGGACGTGTGGGATTGGTTGAAGATGGCAGAACATTAGCTTGGCCGCAAACTTTGATGATATCTGGTGCGTGTCCGCCGCCTGCGCCTTCGGTGTGGTAGGTGTGGATGACACGATTTTTGAAAGCTGCGATCGTATCTTCGACAAATCCGGCTTCGTTCAGAGTATCAGTATGAATCGCTACTTGCACATCATATTCATCAGCAACGCTAAGGCAAGTATCAATTGCTGCGGGCGTGGTTCCCCAATCTTCATGGAGTTTTAACCCCATTGCACCAGCGGCGACTTGTTCTACAAGTCCTTGGGGTTTACTGGCGTTACCTTTACCCAAAAATCCTAAGTTGACGGGAAAAGCATCAGCAGCTTGCAACATTCGGTAAATATTCCAAGGGCCGGGGGTGCAGGTAGTGGCATTTGTACCCGTAGCTGGGCCAGTACCGCCGCCGATCATGGTGGTAATCCCGGAAGCGATCGCAACTTCAATCTGTTGGGGACAAATAAAATGAATATGGGCATCAATACCGCCAGCAGTGAGAATCATTCCTTCCCCTGCCAAAGCTTCAGTTCCGGGGCCGATAATAATATCTACATTGTCTTGAATATAAGGATTTCCAGCTTTACCAATTTTAAAAATCTTGCCATCTTTAATGCCAATATCTGCTTTGACAATACCCCACCAATCGAGAATTAAGGCATTAGTAATTACTAAATCTACAGCACCATCGGCGTTAGAAATGGGGGATTGTCCCATCCCGTCTCGGATGACTTTACCGCCGCCAAATTTCACTTCGTCGCCGTAGGTGGTGAAATCTTGTTCAACTTCAATAAATAATTCTGTATCTGCAAGTCGGATGCGATCGCCTACTGTTGGGCCATAAGTTTCGGCGTAAGCGCGGCGATCCATTCTGTAAGGCATAATGGGACTCCGGGGGATGGTGTTACTTTGATTATTTTTGAGCAAGTTTATAAATATTCAGAGAAAATTTTGTATAAATTTATAATTTTCTTGTGACCGTAGATGTAGGTAAATAAATTTTAATGGTAGTTAAAGCGAATTTATAAACGCGAAAATATAGAATGATATTTGGAACATAGGCAAGTGTCTATTAGTAGACTAGACTATTTCGGAAATCTAATTAGGGCAAGTAAGCAGTATACATCGGAACTAAGAAAAATTTTAGTTTCTAATAAGTATTTGGATTCTCCTGTAGCCAAGGCAGTCAGAAAAGTTAGTATTTATGATTTTGCGCCAATTAGTCTCTCTAATAATATTCCATCAACTGGTGGAATAGATAAAACAGGACAGGGAATTGTTGATGCTCTAGCTGATATTTTGCTCAGTAATCGTAAAAGGTTTGATGAATTAGAGGAACGTTTGACACGGCTTGTTCCTAATATACAGAGAATTTCTTTACTGCGTAGAGAAGATAGAACTTTTTTACTGGAATTAATCGACAGATATTCTGAACATCATATCCCTGCTTCGGATATATCAGATGGTACACTTAGAATTTTGGCATTTCTAACCTCACTGTATCAAGAAAATACCCCCAGTATTATTTGTTTTGAAGAGATAGAAAACGGAGTTCATCCTTGGTTGTTACACAAAATGATGGAATTATTGCAAATAATTTCTACAGAGGGGATTACAGGTAAACCTGTTCAAGTATTAATCACAACTCATTCTCCCGTTTTGCTAAATTATGTCGAACCTCACCAAGTGCGTGCTGTTGAGTTAGACACCGAAGGTAAAACTCAAATTCATGCCTTACCCATTGATTCGGAACGCTTTCAAAAAGCCCTAGAAGCTTATGATGGAGCATTAGGTGAACTTTGGTTTACGAATGTGTTTGGAGGTAATCCGGTATGAATCGGGCGATTCGTATTGGGCTAATTGCTGAGGGAGAAGCAGAACTCGGAGCAAGTATTCCCTATATTAAACCAGAAGATGGTGGAAAAGTTATTGAAAGAGATAGAGAAGGGGCACTTTATACCATAATCAGACGAGAAATTAATAATTTGGGATTACCTGATTGTGATTTTGTGCAAAGACATCCATCCATCAGCGAGAGTCGAGTCTTTAAAAGGCGTGTAGGACACTCAATTTTAGATCCAAAATATTTAGCACAGGTGATTATCGCGTGGAAACCTGAAGAAGTTGATATGATCCTAATCGTGGTTGATGCAGATGATAAGCTTCAGCAAAGGTAAATTGACTTGGAACGGGCTTTAAATAAAATCCGTGATAATCACCTGGATGTTAATGAGCAAAAAATTAGCGATCGCAGTGCAGGAGGTTTAGCGATTAAAAATTTTGAAATGTGGTTGTTGGCAGACACTCAAGCTGTGTCAAGGATTTTAGATTTAGAGCTTGAACCTCTAGAAAATTTAGAAGAATTAGATGGTGGAAAAGGTATTTTATAAAATGCGATCGCACAATCAACATATCTCTCTGAAAATAGTAGCAATCAACGTCCTCTACAAATTCGATGGAAACTTGCTTTTGAGATTGATTTAGCAATTATCAAAAATCGTTGTCCAAATGGATATGCTACTTTTGCACAACATTTAATTGCGGCTATAACGGTAGTTGCTAACTCAATCGAAGGTACGTAGCATTTATTCCTTACCTAGTTTAATTAGAATAGCATCTAATGATTTTAAGTATCTAAATGTCCGTTAATTTTGCTGTTGAAGCCGTAGACTTGGCGATTACCGACTAGGGGAACTAATGTAACTTCTTTTTTATCGCCTGGTTCAAAACGAACTGCGGTTCCGGCGGGGATATCGAGGCGCATTCCTCGCGCTTGTTCTCTGTCAAAATTTAAGGCGGTGTTAACTTCATAAAAATGATAATGGGAACCGATTTGTATGGGGCGATCGCCTGTATTTGACACTAGCAATTTTATAGTTGGACGACCAACATTTAGTTCAATTTCACCTTCTGGTGTAATGATTTCTCCAGGAATCATAATAAATTAAAAACTAAAAAATTAACGAATTGGATTATGTACTGTAACTAACTTTGTGCCATCAGGAAAAGTCGCTTCTACCTGCACATCATGCACCATTTCTGGTATACCTTCCATGACATCATCCCGCGTCAATAGAGTTGTACCATAACTCATTAATTCAGCTACAGTTTGCCCATCTCTTGCACCTTCTAAAATGGCAGCAGAAATATAAGCAACTGCTTCAGGATAATTCAGTTTTAAACCCCTTCCTTTCCGTCTTTCTGCTAATAAAGCAGCTGTAAAAATTAATAGCTTATCTTTTTCCTGCGGCGTAAGTTGCATTCTTACCTCTTCCTTCGCGTCCTTCGCGCCTTCGTGGTTCGTTCAAAGCTGCCACACTCTTGGTATACAATTACCACGATTCAAAAAAGAAACTCGTAGCAATTGCCAAACATTAATAAACCAGTTTCTCACTTCAGATGTAGAAGAACCGCGATATCGACACAATAATCCATGTTGTAATCGGCTAACACCCGCTTCTCCTCTTGCATCCCATAAATTTCGCGTTTTTTCGACAATTTCTGCTGAAACGACACCACCAACCCAAACTAGATTACCTACTATTGGTTTTCCAGCCAAACCGTGGGGACTGTGAAAAGTTTCTTCGCTACCCCGTAACCATTGGCGATCAATCCACAAAGGAATACCTTCTTGCCAAATTTCCGTGTGCGATCGCCATTCTCCTTGCAAGAATTTTTCTCCTCTAGCACTGCGACCAAATCGGGTAATTTCCCAGCCGAAAAAGCTAGCCCCGGTTGCTAATTCTACCCGTAAATCTTGCCGATAAATCGCATCATTAAATAAAATTGTCTCTTGCGGCAACCACTCCAAACAAGCACCAGCATCAACTTGCATTTGGATGATTTGTCTAGCTTGTAAGCCATTGCTGCGATATATCTTGCTTGCAGCAGCTGTAGTGATTAGGGCTTGAGCTTGGGTTTGGAGGTGGATGCTAGAGGATAAGCGATCGCCTCCCACCATTCCCCCAGCCGTGTGTAAAATGACGCTATGACAAACTTTATCCCCTTCTGGATAGAATGGGCGTTGTACCTTCAAGGGCGCTTGTTGGTGACTGTAAATTAATTTAGTTGTATTGTGGCGATCGGCATAGACTAAATTAAGTTTGCCATGCCAACCTTCTGCTATTTGTGAATTGCAGGTCATTTATAAATTCAAGATTCAAGTTCAGATATCTTATATTTATTTAATGCATTCTCTGCTACTTTATTTGCAATTTATCATTGTTTTTCGCCAAGGTGTACGCTAGTGCGATAGACCATATAGATAAAACCACTTTCGTCACGAAAGCGCTGATATAATTCTTGAAACTTATCAATAAGATGTTCGTATACCGACCCTTCACGCGGCAAATAAGAAACACTCATTGCTCGGCCAATAAGTCCAGTTAAATCTAACTGTTGTCTATAAGTAAAAGTATATTCACAGATGTTAATCAAATGGGGAGTTACTAACAGTGGCTCTACCGACTGCATTCGAGATTCTGCTGGATGATTATTAGATGCTTCGCGGACTATTCGGCTATATTCTGTAGTTAAAGCATCTTCTTTATCGCGGTTATTCCACACCACAGCCAAGCGTGCTGATGGTTTTAAAATACGGTGAAATTCCAACAAAGTTGGTTCGGAATTGAACCAGTGGAAAGCTTGAAAACAAGTAACTAAATCAACTGAATTATCAGGTAGTTGGGTAAATTCTGCTGTTCCATCACGAAACTCTATCAAAGGATGTGCTTGGGCAGCTTCTCGCATCGCCGCATTTGGTTCTATGGCTATGACATTAACTCCCCGTTCAGCTAACAGTCTTGAAGCAATTCCTGTACCTGCACCAATATCTGCTGCTACAAGTTGTGAGTTTTCACCTAATTTTTCCAATATAATATCAATTGCATCTGTGGGATAGCTTGGTCGATATTTTACATAATCTTCTGCTCTGTCAGAAAATCGGTTGAGTGGGTTTAAGGTATGTAAGGGGGTTGTTTCAGGATTAATTTGGCTCATGGGTTTTTATGTAAAAGTAGAAATTAATCTGTTAGTTGGCAAGATTTTCAGGGAAATATATAGGACTAATATTTTATTTCTGAAAAAGCTCCGTACATTTGAAGAGTGGCAAAATCATCCGTTTGTGTGTCGGATAAACCACTCAAACATCCATTTGAGATGTGAGAACGAAGGAATCAAAGCACAGAAACGCCGCACCCAGGTTTTAGCTTGTAACCAAATATCCTCAATTGGATTTTGTGATGGGCAATTAGGAGCAAAGCGGACGCAGGTACCTTATCCACTGCTCTTGAGACAAATCTTGGTTTACCTCGCCTAAAAAGTTTTGAACCAGATGTGAACGATGGTAAGAAGCACCATCCCAAAAAAGAAGTAATCTTTGATTGGGGGACTGATCTAATAAATAACGTAGATAATCAATTGTATTTTCTGAGTTACCTGCGTTATACGCTTTTAGTAATA
The DNA here is from genome assembly GCF_034530815.1 of Nostoc sp. DedSLP03. Lineage (NCBI taxonomy): Bacteria > Bacillati > Cyanobacteriota > Cyanophyceae > Nostocales > Nostocaceae > Nostoc > Nostoc sp. DedSLP03. The sequence continues at coordinate 1,999 of NZ_JAVRCK010000062.1, read as the reverse complement.
AGCTTCCCTCCAGATAGTCAACCGCCCCGTAGTATGTCTGTTTGTCTCGGATATTAACAACTCTCACTGCTATTTCTTGGTCAGTTTTTCCCCAGACATATCCACTTAAATCTCCCCACATTAAATGACACTCATCAAGCAGCAAGACTCTCAACTTTCCTTCTTCGATTTCCTGCCGATGCCTTGCCAATAGTGTTTCAATCTCTTTTTTTTTGCAGCAACAGTGTCCTCGTCAGCTTTTGGATTCAAAGAAGTAGTTTTCTTCCAACTAATTCCTGCCGCATCAAATAAGTCATAATAGCTCCGCTTTGACTCATAAGTTACATCATATTCAAAAGCCAATTTATATTCGAGTTCGCCAAGTTCCCAACATTCTTTGGAAAGCAACCAACTTAAGACTTCTTCTCGTTGTTGAGCAGTTAAGTAACTTTTCTTTCCCTTGTGGTTCAAACGCAGTCCCGAAATTCCATCTTCCTCATAGGCAAGATCCAACTTGTTATCGAACCCAGTGACACATCTAAAATTGTTTGAATTTCCTCATACTTGTAGCCTTGATAAACCAATTTGACTGCCAACGCTTTCCTCACCTCACGTGCATCTGGGCGATCATCTATAAATTCTTGTAATTCTGCGTTAGCGAAGCTCGCCGAAGGCATCGCGGCTTGTAGATGCTGGTTTATCATTGTTAGCTATTAGACAGATATCTCTGTCTGTATTATCTCGTAGTTTTTTCCGAAATCAAATATGATTCTTATATGACTATATTTTAATAGATTGTGCCCCAAATATTAATACAGTAGTTAAAATTGCATTTTTAGCTAGTAATGCTTGTATAATCCCTTGTGTCCCAAACCGAATGTCAATTCATGGATTAAATTTATTACTTGAACACATTGAAAAGTTTAATATAGATTATGTACATAACTTAAAACTAGTAGGAACTTTAATTTCACGTTATAACCGAACAATAGCTCAAACTGAAAATTTAAACTCTATTATTGTTAACCCTCTCTATCCACCAGTTTTTGAAACAAAAATTCTAGAAAGAGCAAGAATTGCAGAAGGGTTAGAATTGAATAATTATTTGACATATAGACAAAAATACGATGATTCTCATGATTCTATGATGAAGTTAGCTAAAGAATTTATTCAACGAGTAGGTAGATAATGGAAGGAACATAAATTGCAGATTTATTAAGAGCGATCGCAGAAGTTATAGAATCTGATTCAAAATTTGCTAAGGCTGTAGAAAAATGTCTAACTAACAGTTTAAACGCTCAAAAAAGTAAAGATTCATCCAACGTAACACTAAAGCAATCAGACGCTAGTAAAACTCTCGAAAATGGCGATATTATCCTAACTGAATGTCGGCAAATTTTACGCGAACAGGGTGAAGAACAACTGAGGTATTACTTAACTGAGCTAGGAGAACAAGTTAGAGAATTATTGAAACATGGGCAACTTGACCCAAAACGCTCTATGCGTCGCCGAAAGGATTTGAATAGTATTATTGAGCATATTATTCAAAAATTGCAAGCTCAAGATAAAAGTGGAAAACTACTGGCAGCCTCAATCTCTAAAACATAACGTAGCCTGAAAAGTTAATCATTTTTATTAATTCCTCTATTACTGCTTTAACCAAGCTACCAAATCAGCAACTTCAGAAAAATCAAGCAAATCTTCTCCCAACTTCTCTAACTGTTCAGCAGATAAATTCCGAACCTGCTCAACTAATAATTCATCAATGTCACCAAAACGCCGTCTAAGCTGACAACTAATCAATTTAAACGCTTCTTTTTGAACAATATCTTGATAAATTACAGACTCTTTCATAATATCCTCCCGTAAAAATTGCCGAACCAAATCCTTGTCAAACCGCAAACCCGCCAGGAACAACCTGATATTGATGAATCGTCATGTTGTCCCGATATTCTTCAGTAAAAGCCTTCAGGGGGCGACAGTGGAGCTAAAGAGCTTGCTGTATAAGTGACATAGCTTT
>NZ_JAVRCK010000061.1:15715-52881 GCF_034530815.1 Nostoc sp. DedSLP03 | reverse complement strand
CATCAAGGGTACATTTTACCTCCATTGGTAAATTCTTTCCTAGAAATCACCTAAACTGCTTACAAGGGTTCTGGATAAGGCATATTTAATTTCACTAAATGTCTATTAATTAATTTTAATTTTTTAATATTTTACTCTCATCTAGTCAAAATATCTGCTGAAATGAAATTAATTATAGATAAATTTCTCAAAAAATTGATTGCATATTCACAGGTAAGAAATGAGCAAGCGAGGCTAGTTCTGATATGACAACCTGTAAAAATAGGAATTGGCACTCAGATTTCTTAGAAATTTTTAGCATTATTGGAGTGCTGGCTCATGGCATATTTTCTTGTGAAAATCACGCCCTAGCCCAGATTACCCCTGATGGAACATTGGGTAATAACTCTTCAATAATCACTGGCAATGTCAATATCAAAGGTAGTGCTGCTGACCGGATTGATGGTGGAACAATTCGCGGTGCAAACCTATTCCATAGTTTTCGTGAATTTAATATCAAAGAATCCCAGCGAGTTTATTTTGCCAATCCCACGGGAATCTCCAATATTCTCACAAGGGTGACGGGAAGTAATATCTCGAATATTCTTGGCACATTGGGGGTGAATGGGAATGCAAATTTGTTTTTTCTTAATCCCAATGGCATTTTATTTGGGAACAATGCACGTTTAGATATAGCGGGTTCGTTTGTGGCGAGTACGGCGAATTCTTTTGTGTTTGGCAATGGGTTGGAATTTAGTGCAACAAATCCTCAGACTCCTTCTGCATTACTAACAGTTAATCCTTCGGCTTTGCTATTCAATCAACTTCAAGCTGGCAGAATTGAAAACAGTTCAATTGCACCAACAGGAGATAATATCTTTGGTCTACGAGTACCAGATGGTCGAAGTTTGCTATTAGTCGGTGGAGAAATTGCCATCAACGAAGGTCAATTGAATGCTCCGGGTGGGCGAGTGGAATTAGCAGGAATTGCAGGTGAGGGGACAGTCGGACTGAATGTGGATGGTAATAATTTAAGTTTGGTTGTTCCTGATAATCTAGCTAAAGCCGATATCTCACTCAGTAATCAAGCCTTGGTCAGTACCAGTGGCGAAGGTGGCGGCGCTATTCAGGTGTGGGGTAAAGGAGTTACAGTTAGTGGAGGTTCCAAGATTGAAGCCAGCACTTTAGGAGCATTACCTGGAAAAGGATTAAGTGTAAATGCTTCCGAATCAGTGCAAGTCGTTGGAGAATCACCTACTGGAATTCGCAGTGGTTTATTTGCTGAAAATTCTGGGACAGGAGATGCAGGAGACCTGACAATTAACACCAGACAGTTACAAATCTTAGCAGGAGGAAAGATTTCATCTAGTACAACAAATGCAGGTGTGGCAGGAAATTTGACTGTGAATGCCTCAGAATCAGTGCAAATAACCGGTATTCCAGATAATCCCAACTTAGGCTCTACTGGTATGTTTGCTGCATCTAATGGAGTAGGAGACGCCGGAGACATCACGATTAACACTAGACAGTTACTCATCCAAAATGGAGCCGGAATTATAACCGATAGCGAAGGTAAAGGGGTTGGAGGGAGTATAACAGTAAATGCCGAATCAGTGCAGCTAGTCGGTACTGCTATTCTGCCACAGTTTCCTAATAGATGGTATCCGAGCAGAATAAGTTCTAACGCCTATGACATAGGGCCCGCAGGAAAGATTACGATTAACACCAATCAGTTATTAATCCAAGATGGAGCAGCGATTTCAGCTCGAACTAGCAGTAGTGGGGCTGGAGGAAGCTTGACAGTCAATGCCTCCCAATCAGTTAAACTGATAGGATCTGCTACTAATAGTAATAGTTTATTTCCCTTTCCCAGCAGCTTGTTAACTCAAACATCGAGTACAGGAACAGCAGGAGATTTGGCAATTAATACCAATCAGTTGATTGTCCGAGATGGACAACTATCTGCCAGTACTTTTGAACAAGGGAATGCTGGCAATATAAACATTGAAACTGTCACTATGAATATCATTGACAGTCAAGTGGGAAGCAGTGTTTATCGTAAAGGGTTTGCCGGAAATTTGACTATTCACGCTGCCGAGTCAGTGGAAATTAGCGGAAAAATCAAATCATTTACATCTAATCTTGAAAATCCTGCTGGCTTATTTGCTCAGGTAAACCCTAGAGGTGAGGGTCGCGGTGGCAACTTGACCATTGAGACAAAACGCTTGAGTGTCAGTAATGGAGGCAAAGTGCAAGTCGCTACTTTTGGTCAAGGCGACGCTGGTAATCTCACAATTCGGGCTTCTGAGGTAGAGGTATTTGATACACCTATTGATAACCTCTATGCTACGGGTATCAATGCAGGTGTTGAAATAGACGCAGACGAAACAGTGATTCCGCCCAGAGGTAACGGTGGCGATTTAACAATTGAAACCGATCGCTTGAGTGTGAGAGGTGGTGCAATAGTATCGGTTGGAACTGCTGGAGTGGGCAATGCAGGTAAATTACGAATTCATGCGTCGAAATCTGTAGAAGTTGTTGGCAAATCAGCAAATGGTAACTTTAACAGCCAAATCAGCGCTGCGGTTACACCAGAAGGTACTGGTAGTGGGGGAAGTTTAAAAGTTGAAACTGAGCAGATGAGTGTCCGGGATGGAGGTGAAGTCACTGTCAGTAGTACTGGCGCAGGTACGGCAGGCAACCTTGACATCCAAGCTCGCTCTTTGAGCTTGGATAATCAAGGAGCGATCGCCGCCATAACCAGATCGGGCAATGGTGGTAATATTACCTTGAAGTTGCAAGACTTATTATTACTACGCAATCATAGTCAAATTTCTACCACTGCCGGCAGTAGCGAATTCGGTGGCGATGGCGGTAACATCACCATTAATAGCCCTTTCATTGTCGCCGTTCCTAAAGAAAATAGCGATATCAGCGCTAAGGCTTTCACAGGTATTGGTGGCAGAGTTGATATTACAACTAACGGGATTTTCGGTATTCTCTCGCAAAAACGCCCAACCGAAAACAGTGACATTACAGCAAGTTCGGAATTGGGAGTGAGTGGGGAAGTAACTATCAACAGGCCAGATACTGACCCCAGTCGCGGTTTAATTCAACTACCCTCTAACCTCATAGATGTATCCCAACAAATCGCCCAAGGTTGTACTTCCAAAAGAGGACAAAACACCAGTCGTTTTATCGCCACCGGACGCGGTGGATTACCTCAAAGTCCTAACGAACCGTTGCAGGGACGAGCAGTGATTACTGGTTGGGTAGATTTGCCACCACAAGCAACAGCGATCGCGGATAATTTATCTACTGCAACTATGACCAAATCTAGCGACCCAATTGTCGAGGCTCAAGGATGGATTGTTGATGCTAATGGTAATATTATGCTCGTGGCTCAATCTGGGCAAAGTTCTTCTATTCCTTCTGCCATATCCTGTAGTCAATAATTCGTTACTCCAAGAATCGGGGGAGGAATTACGATGAAACTCAAGAGCGATTGAAACAATCAGATGCATTACCTATTTTTAAGTTTTAAAAACTTTACTCCGATCTAGTTAAAATATCTGCTGAAATTAATTGTAGAAAAATTGATCGGGACGGCTAGCAAAAAACTTTTGAATATGTGGCTCTTTTGAATATGTGGCTCGAAGCCGTGGTGTAAGAAAATTGCATATTCACAGGTAGGAAATGAGCAAGCGAGGCTAGTTCTGATATGACAACCTGTAAAAATAGGAATTGGCACTCAGATTTCTTAGAAATTTTTAGCATTATTGGAGTGCTGGCTCATGGCATATTTTCTTGTGAAAATCACGCCCTAGCCCAGATTACCCCTGATGGAACATTGGGTAATAACTCTTCAATAATCACTGGCAATGTCAATATCAAAGGTAGTGCTGCTGACCGGATTGATGGTGGAGCAATTCGCGGTACAAACCTGTTCCATAGTTTCCAGGAATTCAACGTGGGTGAATTGCAGCGTGTTTATTTTGCCAATCCCACGGGAATCTCCAATATTTTCACACGGGTGACGGGAAGTAATATCTCGAATATTCTTGGTACATTGGGGGTAAATGGTAATGCAAATTTGTTTTTGATTAATCCCAATGGCATTATATTTGGGAACAATGCACGTTTAGATGTAGCGGGTTCCTTTGTCGGGACTACGGCGAATTCTTTTGTGTTTGGCAATGGCTTGGAATTTAGTGCAACAAATCCTCAGACCCCTTCTGCATTACTAACAGTTAATCCTTCGGCATTGTTCTTCAATCAAATTGTTGCTGCACCGATTCAAAACAACTCAGTTGCACCAGCAGGAATAGATCCCGCAGGTTTTAATGCATTTGGTTTACGAGTAGGAGATGGTAAAAGTTTGCTGCTAGTGGGTGGTAATGTCATCATGGATGGCGGTCAGTTAAATGCTTATGGTGGGAGAGTTGAATTAGGGGGGTTAGCAGCACCTGCAAATGTCAATCTTCTTTTTAATGGCGATAATCTCAGCTTGAAATTTCCTCTTAATGTGACTCGTGCAGATGTGTCACTTACCAATCAAGCGAGTGTGTATGTAGAAGCTGCTGGTAGCGGTGATATTGCGATTAATGCCCGCAATATAGATATTTTGGCAGGGAGTGCTTTCTGCTGGTATCGGCTCTGGTTTGGGCCAACCAGAGGCAACTGCGGGGGATATCACGCTTAATGCTACGGGGGAAATCAAAGTTGCTGACTTTAGGAGTAGGATTCTCAATCTTGTGATTGAGGATTCAAAAGGCAATGGCGGTAACATTTTTATCGATTCTGGTGACTTCTCATTAGGAGATGGCGCTTTTCTTTCTAGCTCAACTTCAGGAGTGGGGAATGCAGGAAATGTGACAGTGGGTGCAAAAAATGCTATTTCCCTTGCATCTGCTTACATTTTCAGCACCGTGTCAGCAGGAGGCGTAGGTAAAGGAGGTAATATCAACATTAATGCTACAACACTGTCACTCACTGATAGCGCTCAACTTTCTACCTCAACTTTAGGAGTGGGGAATGCAGGGAATGTGACAGTGGGTGCAAAAAATGCTATTTCCCTTGCATCTGCTTACATTTTCAGCACAGTGGAAGCAGGAGGCGTAGGTAAAGGAGGCAATATCAACATCAATGCGACAACACTGTCACTTACTGATGGCGCTCAACTGGTAACCGTTATTCGTGAAGCATCTGCCACCCAACCAGCAGGACGGGGGGATGCAGGCAATGTCAATCTTTTCATAACAGGTGCTGTAGATATTGCTGGGAAGAAAAACGATTTCGAGAGTGCGATTCGCAGCAATGTGGAAACAGGGACTATTGGGAATGGGGGTAACATTTTTATCGACTCTGGTGACTTCTCTCTAAGTGATGGCGCTCAACTTTCTGCCTCAACTTTAGGAGTGGGGAATGCAGGGAATATAACGGTAGGTGCAAAAAATGCTATTTCCCTTGTAGGTAGTAATACTACCATCTTCAGCACAGTGGAAGCAGGAGGCGTAGGTAAAGGAGGCAATATCAACATCAATGCAACAACACTGTCACTCACTGATGGCGCTCAACTGCTAACCCTTACTCGTGGAGCATCTGCTACCCAACTAGCAGGACAGGGGGATGCAGGCAATGTCAATGTTAAAGTAACAGGTACTGTTGATATTACTGGGGAAAAAAACGATTTTTCCAGTGGGATTCTCAGCAATGTGGGAACAGGGACTGTTGGAAATGGCGGTAACATTTTTATCGACTCTGGTAACTTCTCTCTAAGTGATGGCGCTCAACTTCAAGCCTCAACTTCAGGAGTAGGGAATGCAGGGAATGTAACGGTGGGTGCAAAAAATGCTGTTGACCTTGCAGGTAACGCTTACATTTTAAGCACAGTGGAAGCAGGAGGCGTAGGTAAAGGAGGCAATATCAACATCAATGCAACAACACTGTCACTCACTGATGGCGCTCAACTGCTAACCCTTACTCGTGGAGCATCTGCTACCCAACTAGCAGGACAGGGGGATGCAGGCAATGTCAATCTTTTAATAACAGGTAGTGTTGATATTACTGGGGAGAAAAACAATTTTCTCAGTGGGATTAAAAGCCTTGTGGAAACGGGGACTGTTGGGAATGGGGGCAACATTTTTATCGATTCTGGTGACTTCTCTCTAAGTGATGGCGCTCAACTTTCTGCCTCAACTTCAGGAGTGGGGAATGCAGGGAATGTGACAGTGAGTGCAAAAAATGTGGTTACTGTTTCTGGAACTAGTCAAGAAAGCGGAGATTCTAGTGCTTTATTTACATTTACTGATTCTACTTCCACTGGGATTGGTGGCGATATCACCGTAAATACCAATATATTTCGCATCTCCGACGGCGCTTTACTGGATGCACGCACTAGAAATAATCAAAAGGGTGGCGATATTACGGTAAATGCAAATATTTTTGAAGCACTCAACGGCGGACAACTCACCACCACTACCTCAAGCAATGGACGTGCAGGTAAAATTACTGTCAACGCTGACGATCAGCTAATAATTAGCGGTATTGACCCTAGTTACAGCGATCGCATTACTAACTTTCCTGACAACGTACTAAATATAGGTGCTAACAGTGGCTTATTTGTCAATTCCACAGGTTCAGGAATCACAGGTGACATCGAAATTAACTCTAACCTAATTACCTTAGATAACCAAGGTAAACTCAATGCCGAATCTGCATCCGGTAACGGTGGTAACATCAACGTCAACAGCGACTTACTCTTACTCCGTCGCAACAGTCAAATCTCCACCAACGCAGGAACAGAAAAATTAGGTGGCAATGGCGGTAACATCAAAATCAACTCAAGATTTATCGTTGCAGTTCCTAAAGAAAATAGCGATATCAGCGCTAACGCTTTGACTGGAACTGGTGGTAGAGTTGACATTACAACTAACGGGATTTTCGGTATTCTCTCGCAAAAACGCCCAACCGAAAACAGTGACATTACAGCAAGTTCAGAATTGGGAGTGAGCGGGGAAGTAACTATCAACAGTCCAGATACTGACCCCAGTCGCGGCTTAATTCAACTACCCTCTAACCTCGTAGATGTATCCCAACAAATCGCCCAAGGTTGCACTCCCAGAAGAGGACAAAACGCTAGTCGTTTTATCGCCACTGGACGCGGTGGATTACCCCAAAGTCCTAATGAACCGTTGCGAGGACGAGCAGTGATTACTGGTTGGGTAGATTTGCCACCACAAGCAACAGCCAGAGTCGCAGATAAATCATCTATTGCATCTATGACCAAATCTAGCGACCCAATTGTCGAGGCTCAAGGATGGATTGTTGATGCTAATGGTAATATTATGTTCGTGGCTCAATCTGGGCAAAGTTCTTCTATTCCCTCTGCCATATCCTGTAGTCAATAATTCGTTACTTCAATCGGCAGAGGAATTTCTATTGATCTAAGTATTCCTTCAGAAAAGTTATTACTTTTCACTACTCTTAGCAGAATAAAATTAGGCCAAAGCATTAAAGCGAATCGCTACAGCGATGACACAGCCTAAAAGACCCACCACCACAATCACTATACAAACTAACCTTGATTCAACAATTGCTGTTTGTGTGGGGATGGGTATTGCGTGGCTTGCCGCCGTAGGCATCGCAGCTTTTTGGGCAAGTTGTGCTTCTGCCCAAATTACCCCCGATACCACTCTACCTAATAATTCCACTGTCAAACTAGAAGGGAACACCAGAATTATTGAAGGAGGAACCAGAGCAGGTGGCAATCTGTTCCACAGCTTTGGGGAGTTTTCCGTTCCCACAGGAAGCACTGCTTTCTTTAATAATGCTCTTGACATTCAGAATATCATTAGCAGGGTAACGGGTAAGTCAGTTTCTAACATTGATGGGTTAATTCACACCAATGGTATAGCTAATCTGTTTTTGATTAATCCGTCGGGGATTATTTTTGGTAAAAATGCCTCGCTGAACATTGGTGGTTCTTTTGTAGCGACTACTGCCAATGCGATACAGTTTAGCAATCAAAGTTTTTTCAGTGCTGACAATCCAAATAGTCCTGGATTATTGACAGTCAATCCTTCAGCTTTTCTATTCAATCAAATTGCTGCTGCGCCGATTCAAAATAACTCAGTCGCACCAGCAGGATTAAATCAGTCCGGCTTTGATGCCTTTGGTCTACGTGTAGCAGATGGTCAAAGTTTGCTGCTAGTGGGTGGCAACATCAGCATGGATGGTGGAAGGTTAAATGCTTTTGGTGGGAGGGTTGAGTTAGGAGGATTGGCGGGTGCAGGAACAGTTAATTTAAATAATATAGATGGTAGTCATTTGAGTTTGAATCTTCCTGAAGATATAGCATGGGCAGATGTATCACTGATCGACGGAGCCAACGTAAATGTCTCTGCTGACAAGGGGGGAAGTATCGCCATCAACGCCCGAAACATAAAGGTTTTGGGAGCAAGTTGGCTACTAGCTGGAATAGCACCAGGGTTAGGTTCTGCAAGTAGTCAGGCAGGAGATTTAACGCTGAATGCCACAGGCACGATTCGAGGTGGGCAGGCTAGCAGAATTTTAAATATCGTAGACTCTAATGGTAAAGGTAGTGCTGGCAACCTTAACATCATCGCAGATTCACTATTTTTAACTGATGGCACTCAATTGTCTGCTAGCGTTTTTGGACAAGGGAATGCAGGTAATATCTCCATTCAAGCTCAAGATATCTCTTTTGATGGAAGTAGGACTGGTGCCTCCAGTCAGGTTGGTTCTGACGCAGTGGGTAATGGAGGAAGTGTTACTATCAATACTGGCTCGTTGTTTGCAAGTAATGGAGCGCAAATAGATGTCAGCGTTTCTGGTCGGGGAAATGCGGGTGATGTTACTATTGATGCTCGTGACAGCATTTCATTGGATGGTGTGACTGGCGATGGTTTGTCTCCCACAGGTGTCTTTAGTAGTGTTGGACGGCGTCAAGCAGTGGGCAACGGTGGCAATATTAGTGTAACAACTGGGTCACTCTCCCTAACCAATGGCGCTCGAGTGTCTTCTAACACTCGTGGGCGAGGAGATACAGGCAATATCTTCATTGATGCTAGAAATAACATCGTCTTGGATGGAGTAGAAGGTAATAACTTTTTCAGTGGAGTACTTAATGAGGTCTTCCGTGGAGCTGTTGGTGATGGAGGCAGCATTAGTGTGACAACTGGGTCACTATTGGCAAGTAATGGCGCTAGATTAACCGCTAGTACCTCTGGTCTAGGAAATGCAGGTAATGTGTTGATTGATGCCCGTGATATTGTCTCACTTGATGGTCGTGGTACAGGTGTTTTCAGTAATGTAAGAAATAGGGGTAATGGTGGGAATGTTACCGTCATTACCGGAACGCTATCTGTCACCAATAACGCTCAACTTAGTGCAAGTACCTTCTTCAAAGGCAATGCAGGCAATATCAGTATTGACGCTCGGAATCGAATCTCTTTTGATGGCAGAGGTACAGGTGCTTTCAGCAGAGTCGAAAAACTCGGCGAAGGTAGTGGTGGGAACGTCAATATTACTACCAATGGCTCGCTGTTTGTCACTAATAGTGCTCAATTGGGTGCGGACGTTCTTGGGCGTGGGGGGAATGCAGGCAATGTGACGATTAAGGCTCAGGATCGTGTCTCTTTTGATGGAGTAGACAGCGTTGCTTCTAGCGCAGTCGGATCTGGAGCAGAAGGCAAGGGTGGGAATGTGACTATCACTACCAGGGCTGTTTCTGTTACCAATGGGGCACGAATAGTCGCAAACACTCAAGGACAAGGGAATGCTGGCAGTATAACGATAAACGCCCGTGATACAGTCTCTTTTGAAGGGGTCAGTGATGACAGGCAGCGTAGCAGTGGTGCTTTCACCGCAGTGCCATTCGGAGCAGTGGGCAACGCTGGGGACATTACTATTAATACTGACTCACTATATATCACTAATGGAGCTAGATTAGTGAGCATCGCTGAAGGTCAAGGGAATGCAGGCAGCGTCACAATTAACGCCCATGATGCTGTTTATTTGAGTGGAATAGGTAGTAATGGATATTCTAGTAGTATATTCAGCAACTCAGCACCTGGGCTAGCGGGCAAGGGTGGGGATATCACTATTACTACCGGATCACTGTCTGCAACAGATGGGGCTTTCCTAACAGTCAGTACTGCAGGACAAGGAGGTGCAGGAAATGTGAGGATTGAGGCTCGCAATACCGTCTCCTTCAGCAAAGACGCTTTATTGTCTGCTAGTACCTTTGGGCAAGGAAATGCAGGCAGTGTGACGATTAAAGCTAAAGAGCGATTTTCCTTGACAAACAACGCAAATGTCGCCACCGTAGTTTACCCTGGAGCATTGGGTAATGCTGGGGGCATTACCGTCACCACGGGGTCGCTATTGATCGCCGATGGAGCAGGATTAACTACCACCACTAGCGGACAAGGTGATGCGGGTAGTGTCAAGATTAATGCAAGCGATCGCGTCTCTTTAAGTGGAAGTAATACAGGTATCTTCAGTAGAGTGTTACCTGGAGCAGTTGGCAAGGGTGGCAATATTATTATTACTACTGAATCGCTGTCTGTGAAGGATGAAGCTCAACTAACTGCTAGCAACATTGGACAGGGGACAGCAGGTGATATAGGAGTTACAGCCAGTTTGATTTTTCTTAACAATAAAGGCAGTATTCAAGCTACGACTGCCTCAGGCAATGGCGGCAGTATCGACTTGAATGTGCGGGACTTATTACTTTTGCGTCGAGACAGTCAAATCTCCACTACTGCGGGCACTACACAAGGTGGTGGTGATGGCGGTAATATCATTATCAATAACCTCCCAAATTACCGAGGCTTTGTCGTTGCCGTCCCCAATGAAAATAGCGATATCACTGCCAACGCTTTCGAGGGTAGCGGCGGGAAAGTTATTATCAACTCTACTGGCATCTTTGGGCTACAGCCGCGCAGTCGGCAAGAGCTTGAGCAGCAGTTACAAACAACCGACCCGAAAAAGCTAAATCCTAATCAGTTACCAACAAGTGATATCACTGCCATCTCCCAAACCAACCCTTCCTTAAATGGTGAGATAAATCTCAACACACCTGATACTGACCCCAGTCGCGGCTTAATTCAACTACCCTCTAACCTCATAGATGCATCCCGACAAATCGCCCAAGGTTGCACTCCTAAAAGAGGACAAAACGCTAGTCGTTTTATCGCCATAGGACGCAGTGGATTACCCCAAAGTCCGAATGAACCGTTGCAAGGACGAGCAGTAATTACTGGTTGGGTAGATTTGCCATCACAAGCAACAGCGATCGCGGATAAATCATCTACTGCAACTATGACCAAATCTAGCGACCCAATTGTGGAGGCTCAAGGATGGATCGTTGATGGTAACGGTGATATTATGCTTGTGGCTCAATCTGGGCAAAGTTCTTTTATTCCTTCTGCCATGTCTTGTAGTCAATAATTCATTACTTTAAGATTCAACAGAGGAATTACGATGAAACCCAAGAGTTATAAAAACAATCAGTGGTGCTGATATTAAACTTGTTGCTTTATAAAAAATTGGCGTCTTAAACCCTTGCCCTGCCTAGCTCGAAAAATGTGAAAACTTTATTAGATGAAAAGTCTATTATTATTTTTCGTGAATAAATGGTGCTGTAATTCTTTCTCCGTAAGGTGAGGTTGATTAGTGATTTTTAATTTTTTATTTTAGGAACCATTACCTAAACTTTAAGTTTTAAAAATTTTTCTCTCATCGAATTAAAATATCTGCTGAAATTAATTGTATAAAAATTGATCGGGACGGCTAGCAGAAAACCCTTTAATATGTGGCTCGAAGCCGTGGCGTAAGAAAATTGGATATTCACAGGAATGAAATGAGCGAGCGAGGCTGGTTATGATATGGCAATTTGTGGAAATAGGAATTGGCACTCAAATTTATTAGGAGTTTTTAGTATTATTGGAGTGCTTGCTCATGTCATATTTTGTGATGAAAATCACGCCTTAGCCCAGATTACCCCTGATAGAACATTGGGCGATCGCTCTTCAACGATCGTCCCCAATGTGAATATTAAAGGACTTCCATTTGACCGCATTGATGGTGGAGCAATTCGCGGTGCAAACCTCTTCCATAGTTTTCGTGAATTCAATGTCGGAGAATCCCAGCGAGTTTATTTTGCCAATCCCACAGGAATTAACAATATTCTCACCAGAGTCACGGGAGGTAAAGTATCTAATATTCTGGGTACTTTAGGAGTGGATGGTGCAGCAAATTTATTTCTGCTCAATTCTAATGGGATAATTTTTGGCAAAAATGCACGTCTCGATATAGCGGGTTCGTTTGTGGCGAGTACGGCGAACTCGTTTGTCTTTAGCGATGGGATGGAATTTAGTGCTACTAATCCCCAAGCGCCGCCACTGTTGGAAGTTAATCTAACACCAGGGTTGCAGTATGGCAAGAATGACCCCTTGAGAACCATCGAAAATACGGGAAATTTAGCAGTAGGACAAGATTTAAAGCTGTTTGCAGGGAATTTAGATTTACAGGGACATCTGCAAGCAGGCAAAGATTTAATCTTGCAAGCTGATACCATCAAAGTACGCGATCGCTTTACCAATCCTTTCGTTGCTGCTGCTGGAGGAAAGCTGTTAGTTCAAGGTAATGAAAATATAGATATTTTTGCCTTAAACGATCCAAGTAGTGGTTTGTTCTCCCGTGGGGATATGGTTTTACGCAGTGTTAATACTGTGGATGGTGATGCTCATTTCTGGAGTGGTGGGAGTTTTCGGATTGAAAAATTAGACGGAAGTTTAGGCAATTTATTTAGTCCCCACGATCCAATTATTCGCTCTCAAGGCGATGTCAGCTTTTTTGCATATCAAGGAGCTTCTTTACATATCTTGGCTGGGGGAAAAGTAGATATTAATACCGTGGTAATAACAGATGCCGATACAGCAGGTAAAACCATTAACCCCGTAACCACTCCTAGTCTGGCTAATGTTACTTTATCGGATGGAACTGCGATTGTCATTGATGGTAGTGTCAAACCAACGCTTGATATCCGAGCCGGGATAAACCCAGCAGCAATTGACAATCCTTTAGGAACTATAGGTGATTCAGGTACTTTCTTTGACCCCTCAATTTTTCCTGTAGCGCCTCCTGCAAACAATTCGCTAGCGACAAGCGCAGATATTACCATTGGTGATGTCACAGTAAATTCTCCCCAGGGTATTGTTTTACTCACAAATCAGTATCACTCCAATCCGGCTCTGACAGATGGAAACATTACTCTGACTGGAAAAGGAGTATTAAATATTGGCGGAATTGCTGCAGGTAGTGTCGAAGGTGATGGCGGTTCAGTTATTTTTGACTCAAGAGGTAAAATTACACTAGCCAATAGTTTTATTGATGCTTTTTCTGGCTCAACCCGGGCTGGAGACATTACCTTGCTAGCCAATGGAGATATCAAACTCGACCGTGGTTCTGGAATTTTTGCTAATGCGTTGCAACGGTCTGCTAATGATATATCTAATGCTTTAGGTGGTGATGTCAAGCTCATCAGTGGTGGTGATGTATCCATCGATGGCGCTAACGTTTACGTAGTTAGTAATGGCGGTGGGAATATAATGATTGATGCTCAAAACATCAACATTTTGGAAAGTTCCTTGCTTTCGGGAATCGTTGGCAATTTTGGCACACTGGAAAGTCAAGCAGGAGATATTCAACTCAAGGCTCGTGAGAATATCTCAATTGTCGGTAGCGATATCATCAATTCTGTAGTTAAAGGAGCAGTGGGAAATGCTGGGAAGATTTTAGTACAGGCAAATGGGCCTGTATCTCTTTCTGGTGACAACGGCATTTTCAACTCCGTCGGTCTTGGACTCAATCCAGAAGGAGGAGGGTTTGCAGTTGGAACAGTTGGAGGAATCGCAGTTAAAGCTGACTCACTTTCTTTAAGCGGGGGATATGAACTCGTAACTTCCACTCAAGGACAAGGTGATGCAGGTAACATGGAAATTGACGTTCGCAATCTGACTTCCTTGGATGGAGTTAATAAAAAAGGATTTCCTAGTGGCTTATTTGCTACCGTTTTCAAAAGTGGAATTGGTAACGGAGGCAATATCAACCTCAGAACTGGTTCCCTCTCGATCGCAGATGGCGCTCGTATCCAGACTAAAAGTGAGGGACAAGGTAATACAGGAAATGTGACCATTGAAGCGAACGATCGCATCTTTTTTGATGGAACCGAAAAAAATCCCAATCCCGCAGTCGAACATTTAACGGGAATTTTCACTACTGTGCAAACTACTACTCCTCAACAAGGAGGAAATATTAATCTGAAAACAGGTTCTCTTACTGTCATTAATGGCGCTCAACTGACTAGCAATACTTTTGGACTTGGTAATTCTGGCAATATTACGATCGAGGCTAGTGGTAAAGTCTCCCTTGATGGCATCAACAATCGCGTCAGTAACAGTGGAATATTTAGTGCTGTTGGCAGAGATGACTTAGGAAATATAGGTAAAGGACGTGGTGGGAACATTGAAATTTTCGCTAATTCCCTTTCGGTAACGAATGGTGCTGCTTTAACTTCAGCCACTCAGGGGGTAGGGGACGCTGGCAAAATCACTATTATTGCACTAGAAGAAATCTTCTTAGAGGGGATGGGGAACAATGGATTCTCTAGTCAGATAGCAACCTCTGTGGAACCTGAAGCAGTTGGTAATGCCAACGATCTTGCGATCGTAACTGGATTACTCACCCTTACCAATGGCGCTCAACTGCGTGCCAATACTGCTGGACAAGGTAAAGCAGGCAATATCTTTGTGACAGCCAACACCTATAAAGCCAGCAATGGCGGACAACTTCGCACCACTACATCCAGTAATTTTGATGCTGGCAATATCACCCTCAAGGTGCAGGACAACATCAGCCTATCTGGTTCAGAAACAGGATTATTTGCCAACACCACTGATAGTTCAATTGGCAACGGTGGTAGTATCTTCATTGATCCCAGAACTTTAAATATTACGGATGGCGCGAAAATCGCAGTTGATAGCCAAGGTACAGGAGATGGTGGCAGCATTGAACTAGCAGCAGGTATCCTTACCCTTAACAATGGCAGCATCTCTGCCGAAACTCGCAGCAACACTGGCGGTAATATTACCTTGAATCTGCAAGACTTATTATTATTACGCAACGGCAGTCAAATCTCCACCACTGCCGGAAATCGCCAGTTTGGTGGCGATGGCGGTAACATCACCATTAATAGCCCTTTCATTGTCGCCGTTCCTAAAGAAAATAGCGATATCAGCGCTAAGGCTTTCACAGGTATTGGTGGCAGAGTTGATATTACAACTAACGGGATTTTCGGTATTCTCTCGCAAAAACGCCCAACCGAAAACAGTGACATTACAGCAAGTTCGGAATTGGGAGTGAGTGGGGAAGTAACTATCAACAGGCCAGATACTGACCCCAGTCGCGGCTTAATTCAACTACCCTCTAACCTCATAGATGCATCCCGACAAATTGCCCAAGGTTGCACTCCCAAAGGAGGAAAAAACGCCAGTAGCTTTATCGCTACAGGACGCGGTGGATTACCCCAAAGCCCTAACGAACCGTTGCAAGGACGAGCAGTGATTACTGGTTGGGTAGATATGCCCGCACAAGCAACAGCCATTACCGATAAATCATCTACTGCAACTATCACCAAATCTAGCGACCCAATTGTGGAGGCTCAAGGATGGATTGTTGATGGTAACGGTAATATTATGCTTGTGGCTCAATCTGGGCAAAGTTCTTCTATTCCCTCTGCCATTTCTTGTGGTCAATAATTCGTTACTCCAAGATTCAAGGGAGGAATTCCGAACTCAGGAATACTCTTAAACGAGCGCTCATATATTTTAGAACAGTATTGTTATTAGCCTTTTTCTCTACTTCTGCAAAAAGTCTATCGACCGATAATACAAAATTTCTGCTTGGGGTGCATAAACAATAAAACTCATCGTATATAAGTTCAGCAGGGAGATTCAGTTAGCTCAACTTTATTCAGCAAAAAGCCTAGCTTTTGGGTAAATACTTTTTAAGTAAAACTACCTTCCCTTAAAGGTTTCAGGGATAGCGTAGACCCTATTTAGCAGTTTGTTGCAGGTATCTTGTTACCAACAAAACCGATAAAGTCGAGCTAAAACCGGACTTCCAATTGCGTCTGATTGTGATGAAATATCACCCCAGATAGACCTTACTGAAACCAAAAAACTAAAACCTTTTACTTTTACTACTCAAAGGAATAATTAAAATGCCAACCTACAGTGGAACTAACGGAAATGACAATATTATTGGTAGTATTTTTACTGATAGTATCTTTGGATTTGGAGGAAACGATACCCTTAATCCTGGCTCTGGAGTTAATGATTATATAGATGGCGGCACGGGGATCGATTTACTCGTAGCCGACTACTCTAATGTCAGCGGTCCCTACAGCTTTTCCTTCAATAATATCGAAAAAATTTCCTTTAATGGCAGTAACGGAGTTGATAATTTTACCTTCAACAACACCACTGATACCTTATACGGTAATGGTGGTAATGATATCTTGGATGCTGGGGCTTTTGATGACTATCTGAATGGCGGCAGTGGGAGTGACTCTCTCTACGGAGGCGATGGCAACGATACCCTCAATCCTGGCTCTGGAGTTAATGATTATATAGATGGTGGTAACGGAGTCGATTTACTCGTAGCCGACTACTCGAACGTCAC
This sequence comes from Nostoc sp. DedSLP03, assembly GCF_034530815.1. Taxonomy (NCBI): domain Bacteria; kingdom Bacillati; phylum Cyanobacteriota; class Cyanophyceae; order Nostocales; family Nostocaceae; genus Nostoc; species Nostoc sp. DedSLP03. The sequence continues at coordinate 36,132 of NZ_JAVRCK010000061.1, read as the reverse complement.
CGGCGCCTACAGCTTTTCCTACACTAATATCGAAAAAATTTCCTTCAATGGCAGTAACAGCGTCGATGATTTTGTCTTCAACAACACCACTGATACACTATACGGTAATGGTGGCAACGATACCTTGAATGCAGGAGCTTTAGATGACTATCTAAATGGTGGCAGTGGTGATGACTCTCTATTGGGAGGCACCGGCAGAGATACTATCTATGGCGGTAGTGACAATGATGTTCTCTTAGGTCAGGGTGATAACGATATTCTTTTCGGCGATAGTGGCAATGATTTGCTCAATGGCGGGGAAGGCAATGACTCTCTCTACGGAGGAGATGGCAATGATATTTTAAATGGCCGTAAAGATTACGATTACCTTGTAGGAGGAACTGGAGCCGATACATTTGTCTTCGACTCTTTGTCTGATGGACTTGATTACATTGCAGACTTTAAGTACTTTGAAGGAGATAAAATTCAGATTTCTAAACTTGGATTTGGTGCTAGTTCTACCAGTCAGTTTAGTTATAACAACAGCACAGGTGCTTTGTCTTTTGACCGATCTCCATTTGATGCGATCGCATCGGTTCAATTTGCCTCTCTCCAAACCAACTTAGGGAGCGGATTTATTCCCAGTGTTGACATCGTTTTGGTTTAAAACAGGACTAATGTTACCAGGAGTAAGAGTTACATTTAAGAGTTGACTCTTTACAGAAATCATCTCCATGACAAAACAAAGCATCTAAATTAAACATAGGACAGGTTACTGGATTTGTTGTTATTTTCAGCTTACTACCTGTCCTTTTTCCGATCCCGAACTCAGGTTAATTAGATTGTGGAGGCTCAAGGATGGATTGTTGATGGTAACGGTGATATTATGCTTGTAGCTGAATCTGGGTAAAGTTCTTTTATTCTCTCTGCCATATCTTGTGGTCAATAATTCGTTACTCCAAGATTCAAGGGAGGAATTACGATGAAACTCAAGAGTTATAAAAATAATCAGTGGAAACAAATATATAACGGATGCAACAGATGGTTCATTCGTTTCTTTAAAAACCATAACTTACCTGTTTTCATCCTCTTGGTTGTGGTGACAGCTTTTTTGTGCGTTACTGCTTTTCCTGTTGCTGCAACTTTAGAGACACAACATATCGCAACTCTTGGAGTGTCAATCCAAAATCCGACTGCACAAACACAAGACTTGCTGCAACAGGGTAAAGTGCTGTATGAGGCAGGACAATTTGCAGAAGCGGTTAAAGTTTTGCAACAAGCAGTTAAAAGTTTTGGCAGCCAAGGAAATGAATTGCAGCAAGCTGTAGCATTAAGTAATTTGGCGTTGGCATATCAAAAACTGGATAATTTACCACCAGCGCAACAGGCAATTACAGATAGCTTGAAGTTGCTCGAAAAATCCTCTAATTCCCAAAATCTTCAGGTTTTGGCTCCAATCCTAGATATTCAAGGTAGTATTCAACTAGACTTAGGACAAGCTGAACAGGCACTCAACACCTGGCAACGTGCGGAATCCAGCTATAAGCAATTAGGCGATCGCAATGGCATTATCCGCGATCGCATCAATCAAGCACAAGCATGGCAAGTTTTGGGATTTTACCGTCGGGCTTTGACGATCTTGACTCAATTGCAAGAGGAGTTACAATCAAAACCTAATTCAGTCAGTAAAGCAGTAGAATTACGGTCTTTTGGCAATGCTCTGCAATTAGCCGGAGATTTGAATCAATCTCGTCAGGTATTACAGCAAAGTTTGTCAATTGCCCAAAAATTAAATTCTCCCCAGGATGTCAGCGCGGCTTTATTTAGTTTAGGCAACACGGCACAAGTACAGCAAGATTTCAAAGGTGCAATAGAGTTTTATCAGCAAGCTGCTGCGATCGCTCCTCACCCGATTAGCAAAGTTCAGGCTCAAGTTAATCAGTTGAATTTACTAGTGAACGCGGGACAAACAGCCGCCGTGCAGACACTATTGCCGCAAATCCAAACTCAACTGGCACAACTACCTGCTTCTGTTACAACTATTTATGCGCAGATTAATCTAGCTCAAAGCTTGATGAAATTCGGAACTACACCCGAAGCGATCGCTCAAATCTGCGCCAGGGCCCTGCAACAAGCTGAAAATTTGGCAGATAAACGAGCCGAAAGCTTTGCCCTTGGGACTTTGGGTAGTGTATACGAACAAACTAAACAATGGTCAATAGCCCAGAACCTCACCCAACAGGCACTAAACATCGCCCAAACAATCAACGCCCCAGATATCGCTTATCGTTGGCATTGGCAGTTAGGACGCTTGTTAAAACAGCAAAGAGATATTGAGGGTGCTATTGCCAGTTATGATACTGCGATCGGTGAGTTGCAGACTCTCCGTAGTGACTTAGTAGTTGTAAATCGAGATGTCCAGTTTTCCTTTAAAGAAAGTGTAGAACCTGTATATCGAGAGTCCGTAGAATTATTGTTGCAGTTTCAGCAAACTCATCCGAGCGAACCAATCCTAGACAAAGCTAGACAGAGGATTGAAGCACTGCAACTAGCGGAATTAGACGACTTTTTTCGGGAAGCTTGCATTAATGCCAAAACTGTTTTGCTTGACACAGTGGTAGATAAAGATAATCCCACAGCCGCAATTATTTATCCAATTATTTTGCCCGATCGACTTCAAGTGATTGTCAAAATTCCTAAACAACCACTGCGTAATTATACAGTAAATAAGTCACAAAATGAGGTAGAAGGTACTATAAAACAACTCAGAGAGTATTTATTAGAACCCGATCGGACTGAGGAAGTGCAGGCGCTATCGCAGGAAGTCTATGGGTGGTTAATCAAAGAAATTGAGTCAGATTTAAAAGATCGTGGCGTTAAAACCCTTGTATTTGTACTGGATGGCATATTGCGAAATGTGCCAATGGCTATATTGTATGACGGTCAGCAATATCTGGTAGAAAAATACTCTGTAGCACTCAGCTTAGGACTCCAGTTACTCGCACTCAAACCCTTGACACAAACAAAACTCAATGTACTAGCTGCCGGGTTAATGCAACCACCACAAAACTTTCAACAGCAATTTCCACCGCTACCAGAAATTAAATCAGAATTCGACTCTATTTCTCAAGCGATCGCCTCTACCACCCAGTTACTAGATCGAGACTTCAACAGCAAAAACCTAGAGAGTAAGGTAAATACTGTACCATTTAATGTGTTACATCTAGCAACCCACGGTCAATTTAGTTCCAATGTTGAGAATACTTTTATACTTGCAAACGATGGGCCGATTAACGTTACGCAATTTGATAGCTTATTGCGCCGTCGAGATCGAACTCGCTCAGAAGCCTTGGAAATGCTGGTGTTAAGTGCTTGCCAAACTGCTACTGGTGACAATCGCGCCACGCTAGGGCTAGCAGGAGCATCCGTGAAAGCTGGCGCTCGTAGTACCTTGGCTTCACTATGGCATATCAGCGATAAATCTACTGCTATCTTAATTGGAGAATTTTATCGTGAGTTAGTTAAAAATGAGGTGACAAAGGCTGAAGCCTTGCGTCGTGCCCAAGTAAAGTTGTTAAAAGATTATCCCAATTACAGTCGTCCTGGCTACTGGGCACCTTATGTTTTAGTTGGTAACTGGCTTTGACAAATTCTACTCATTTATTGAAGTTTCTAGAGGTTGCCCTTTTGTTCTGACTCCTGATATCATGTCTGCCTAATTAGTTATAACAAGAGGCAGGAGGCAGAAGTTCTAAAATGTTTGAATTTTGAATTTTGAATTTTGAATTTTGAATTGATTTTTCCCCTGCCCCTTAGATGCTGAATTCTGACATCAAAAGTAAACAGTTAAAAGTTCTTTATATGCTCAAAATTTCTAACCTTAACGTTTATTACGGCGAAAGCCACATTCTCCGCAATGTAGATTTGAGCGTACCATCTGGGCAAATGGTTTGCCTAATTGGACGCAATGGTGTCGGAAAAACTACCTTACTCAAAACTATCATGGGTTTACTCAAACCCCGCAGTGGCACTATTAATTTAGCTGAAGAATTAATCAACTCCAAATCTCCAGACCAAAGGGCAAAGTTGGGAATTGGTTATGTCCCCCAAGGACGAGAGATTATCCCTCGGTTGACAGTTAAAGAAAATCTACTGCTGGGGTTGGAAGCTAGACGCAAACCAGTAAAAAAAGCAGAAATTTCCGAGGAAGTTTTTAGTTTATTTCCGGTGTTAAAAACCATGCTTTCGCGGATGGGTGGTGATTTAAGTGGAGGACAGCAGCAACAATTAGCGATCGCCCGTGCTTTAATGGGAGAACCTCAATTACTCGTTTTAGATGAACCCACTGAAGGTATTCAACCCTCCATCATCTTAGAAATTGAAGCCGCTGTTCGGCGCATCGTCGAAACCACAGGTATTTCGGTGTTATTGGTAGAGCAACATTTACACTTTGTCCGTCAAGCTGATTACTATTACGCTATGCAAAAAGGTGGTATTGTCGCCTCCGGTTCTACCACCGAACTCAGCCAAGATGTGATTCAGCGCTTTTTAGCTGTTTAATAAAACAGAATTCAGGAGTCAGGAGTCAGGAGTCAGAATACCCTTTCAGGGAAGCAAGCTACAGAATTGAATTGGAGTGTAACTGGCGGATAGTGCATTAGTAGCAAGTCTGTGAGCGTTTGAATAAATGGGTTTAAGTTTTCTACTTTCTAATTCAGAATTCTGAATTCTTCAGTTTTTGATACTTCTATATCAATTGTGTCGGCAGCAATCAAGTCTGCCGCTTCTTGTAAAAGCTGATGTTGTTCCTTTTGAATTGCTGCCAAACGACTAGAAATTTCTGCTAATCGTTGTTGTTTATTTGGTTGAAAACTTTCAGGTAGTAAAGAAGGCGGATTATCAGTTGTTTTGGTACTTGTGATTCGTTGAACAGCAAAACTTCCAACTTTAGTTAAGGATAGAAAACTAACTTTAATCAAAGCCTGAAGCAATTTTAACGGAACTTGGAGTATTGACCAACTAGCTGTCTCAATTAAGCGAACAATTGCTCTGATGATGCTCCAAAGTAGAGCAAGTGCAAACAGCAAAATTACTACACTAATAATCGGGTGATTAGCTCCCCAACCTAGTATTTGAACTAACCGAAAAAATATCGGGTGTTGTGTCAACCAATCACTTACAGAAGATGCCATTGCATCTTTAACTGCTCCCGATGTTGTATTTTTAAATTGCTCTGCCGTTTGCCAAGTTTGCTCTAAACTTGTTGTAACTGTATCAATTGCTTTATCAGTTGTGGTAGTGGCTGTTGTCTTTAAAGACTCACCAGCTTGTTGCGCTGAGTTACTTAGAGAGTTAACGCTCCCGCCCACAAAATCTTTCACATTTTGCAAGTGTTGTAAAACTCCGTTAGCCAAATGTATGTTTATTTGGGATGTCATAAAACATTTTACTGAGGTTGAAATCTAACCCGCAATCCATCTTTCGGGCGATTAGTGGGAACTACAACTTCCTCTAAACTTTGATTGGGTAATATCTCCCAATGATAATTGCGTAGAAGATGAGCAGCAACAATCTTCATTTCCATTTTGGCAAAGGCTAGACCAATACAAATGCGCGGCCCACCGCCAAAACCAACTAAACTAAAAGGATACTTTTTGTTTTCTTGGCGCTGGGGACTGAAACGGTCTGGCTCAAATCGGTCTGGTTCAGAATAAATTTCTTCAATTCGGTGAGTAACTCCAATTGAATAGTATAATTGCCAACCAGCAGGAACGTGATAACCTTTAAACTCAAAGTCTTTAATCACACCACGGAACCCGCCTCCGACAGGTTGATGCAATCTTTCAACTTCCCACAAAACCTGTTCTAAATAGGGCATTTTCCCTAATTGTTCTAAATCCAAATTACCTTTACTTGCAAGTTGCAATTGTTCAACTCTTGCTTTTTCGAGTACTTCTGGATGACGGGCTAACTCTACACACAACCAAGTCAGCATCGAAGTAGTAGTTTCATGTCCAGCAAATAGTAATAGTAACGCCTGAGCGATGAGTTCTTTTTCACTCATCCGGTTCCCTTCTTCATCTTGGGCTTGTACTAATAAACTCAGAGCATCTTTTGTGGGATTTTGCTGACGTTCTCTAACAACTTTAGTTAGATGCTCTAAAATCTGATTGCGAGCAGCTATAGCTTTACCAAATGTTGTAAATGGCAAGGGCAACGGATTAATCGCAAATAGTCCATTTGTCATGGCTGCGAACAATTTGCTAAAACGCACACATTCAGGGCCAGGACGCGTACCCAACAACAATTGACTAGCAATATCAAACGTCAGCTGTTTAAATTCTTGGAACCAAGTAAATTCCTGCTGCTTCTCCCACTTTTGCAGATAACTACGTGTAATATCTTCCATTGTGGAGACATAGTTCGCCAATGCTGGGCCATGCAATGCTGGCATCATTAAGCGACGGTTTCTGCGGTGTTCTTCTCCATCTTGGAGAAAAAGTGATTCACCCAGTAATGTTTTGAAATTATCAGGCCATCCCTCGCGCCAAGAAAATTTCTCCATTTGGCTTGACAAAACCAACTCTAATGCTTCCGGCCCGACCATCACTACAGTCGGTCTGCCAAGAAGATGAGTTTTGAAGATGGGCCCATACTGGCGATAGCGCTTTTTGGCAAAATCGCGGTCGAAAACAAAGGAGAGTGTTTCACCTAATACAGGTATACCAAAGCTTCCAGGAGGAAATTGATGACTTTTCATATATCTAAGGGTAGCTATGAAAAAGTTAACACGATATTCCCGCTCTGCTGCGATCGCAAAGCTCGCCGTAGGCATCGCAGCACCCGAAAAAGTAAAGGACTGGGGACTGGGAAAAGGGGAAAGGGGAAAAAATTAAAACCTTTTCCCTTTACCCCTTACCCTTTACCCCGCTTGCGTTTACGAGAGCGAACTACTAGGGACTAGGGATTCGGGACTGGGGACTGGGTGAAAAGTCTTTTTGTATCTAAGTTTTATCATCTGTTGATGTCCTAATCACTCAGGCTTTTGCTATACTTTCAAATGTCTTTATCTCTTGCACCCATAACCCAAAACCTGTCATCTGTCATTACATTTTTTTAGATCGCATAATAACTTTATAGAAATTTAATATTACTTTTTATTCAATAAAATTGCTGAACGTTAAGATGTTGTGGATCTATTGAAAGAAAAGTCAAAATTATATGCATCTGGATTTGCCACAACTGATTAAATCACTTGGCTATTTTGGGGTCTGGGCGATTGTCTTTGCTGAATCTGGCTTGTTAATTGGTTTTTTTCTGCCTGGGGATAGCTTATTGTTCACTGCTGGATTTGTCGCATCTCAGAATTTATTGAACATTTGGGTTCTGATTTTTGGTGCTTTTGTTTGTGCAGTCTTAGGTGACAATGTTGGCTATTTTACTGGGCATAAATTTGGCAGAAGACTATTTCAGAAAGAAGATTCATGGCTGTTTCATAAAAAACATCTTGTGAAAACCCAAAACTTTTATGAACAGCACGGTAAAAAAACGATTGTTTTAGCACGTTTTTTACCCATTGTACGCACTTTCGCGCCCATCGTGGCTGGAATTGGTGCAATGCATTATCGCACATTTATGTCTTACAACTTAATTGGTGGCTTTATTTGGACATTTGGCATTACCCTGTTAGGGTTTTTCTTAGGAAAATCTCTGCCAGCTGAACAGGTAGATAAGTATTTGTTACCGATTATTGGATTAATTATAGTTATTTCTTTAGTACCATCGATTATTCATTTGGTACAAGAAAATAGAGCAAACAAAAGTTGAAATATCTTTTGTAGCTCCTTAGTAGATGTTTTATTGTAGAGATAATTATATTGATTTACTGAAGGCATAAACATCAGAGTTCGATCGTACCCTCATGAGCGATAAATAAAAGGATACAGAACAACTAAATTTATTTATGGGAATTTTAAATTTTGAATGCGTGAATTTTGAATTCGGAGCGTTCGCCCTTGGCGTCTCGAAGAGAAGCGACGTGACTTCCTTAAACATCAACCTCTATCTGTTCCTAGAAAATCTCCTCTTTTTCTTTTTTGCCACACTTTTTATTGTGGTTGTGAACTGGGGATGGAAAAACGCAAAGCCTTACACTCTACCTTTACCATTTCCCGGTTGGTATAAAATCTGGTTTGGCTCGGTGCAACTGCTAGCAATAGTGCCGCCATTAGTGGTTATGTTATTGTGGGGTGTATGGTGGGGCGATCGCACAGTCTTAACTGTGCTTGCTTGGTATTTTATCGTCTTAGGGCTGCAAATCATCTCTGAAAGTGTGACGCTTAGGCAGTTGCAAAATGTCGTCTGGGTGATGGTTCCTTATATATATCTCCCTTACCGCTTTTGGCAGTTGTATGAGGGTTTGACACTTTTGGATTCTACAAGCGAGTTGCAGTGGGTACGATATTTATTGATTTTTGAATTGGTGATGTGGATTGTTAACTACGCCATAGATGTATCTCAATTGCCGCGGCTGTTTCATTGGGAAGTAGAATCAAATGACGCTAGCTAGGGATTAATCGCAGAATTAGCCATTTTTACTAAAGAAGTGCGATCGCCTGCTTTTAATCCAAAAACATATTGCACACCCTGTTGTCTCCAAGTCAAGGTAGCATCTGAGCAACCAGCACCACAAGTAAAATCTACAAAATAGCCAGTAATGCCCTTAGCTAAGGATACACGTTTCCCAGTCAGGCTGGGTGTTTTGCGGGTTATGGCTGAAGCCGTAACAACGCCTAAACGACAGGCAGAAGCACCATTACAGTCTGGACTATAAGCCAGTAAGATATCATACTTTTTTTGTGTAGCAGCTTCTATAGTTGCGTAAATTGGATTTTCCCCATCCGACTCAGGAATAAACTTCGGTAAAAGAATCCGAATTTGAGTTTTTTGCTTTAATTTAGGCAGAATAGATTTAAAAACTGGGTTTAGCTGAGTTTTACTCTGCTGTGCTATTATTTGGGATTGATTGTTTATATTGGCTATAGCTGACTTGTGAAAGCTGCTGACACTGACTAATAAAAATGCGGCACACACAGCACTAGTATTTCTAAGGCTTAAAATCATCTTTGAAAACCTCTTCGATCAAAAGTACTTATTTGTAATACCCAGTTTTAGTATAAAAATACGCATTTAATAGATAAAGCGATCGCTGGGAATAAGAAATATAGCAAGCTAATTAAAGGTTAGGACATCTTGAAAGCGTGGATGTTAGGAATAGTAATGTTTTGCCTCCTGCCTCCTGCTATACAAAATTAATCAGTCATAAAGCAAGTGTGTCGGCAACTTACCCAAAAAATGCAGCAAATATGTTCGACTGGGAAATAGGTTATACAGAAATATTCTAATGTTGATGAGAAATGTTCCAGTATTGATAAGGAATATTGTAATGTTGATAAGGAATATTACAATGTTCCTTATAGATATTGTAATGTTGATGAGAAATATTCCAGCATTGATAAGGAATATTGTAATGTTGATGAGAAATATTACAATGTTCCTTATGAATATTGTAATGTTGATGAGGAATGTTGCAATCTTGACAAGAACTACTTGTACATTGAGAGTGACGGAGAAAAAAGTGGCGATCGCTAGTGAACGAATATAGGTTGCGATCGCGCCACAGATAACTATACATTACATCTTGCACCAGCCTAGAAGCTAGTTTGCAACTTGACCTACATTCAACAGGAATGACTATAGATAACAGCTTAGTTATGTTAGATTAGATGCCGAGATAATCGAGACCGTCACAATTAGAGACTTTTTAAATCCATTGTAAAATATTCATGATTTTACTGAAAATATGATAGACACCACGGAGGTCGTAGGATAATGGAAAAGTGGTGACTTTGAGGAATTGAGATGACTGATCCACTAACTACGATCGCAGCAGGGGCAATTCTCAACCTCGCATTTCAGGAGTTTGCTAAGTCGGGGGCTGGGGAAGTGGCGAAGAAGACTGTGGGCGGGGCGATCTCCTTGGCAAAAGAGCTACGAAATAAAATCACTGCTAAGTTTAAAGGAAATGTAAAAGCAGAAGCGGCGATCGCAGCAGTGGAAACTGACCATTCCCCAGCAGCGCTGAACAAGTTGGAAGTGTACTTAGATGATGCGATGGTCGATGATGCTGTGTTTGCGACAGAATTACGGCAGGTGGCGCAGCAGATTATCAATATCCAAAATCAAACTACCTCCAATCGTGAGTATAAAAACTACGGACGCGACCAAATAAATATTGAAAAAATTGAAGGTAATCCCAGAATTGGCGGGTCATAGGTATGGGGAAACGGGGTAGGCGGGGGTATGGCAACCAGGGACGCGACCAAATCAATATTGAGCAGGTAAATGGCAATGTAATGCTCAAGCCAAAGGAGACAGTGCGCCCCACCGCCGAACAGGATTTACTGTCAACAGTTAGGCAATGGGTTGAATCCAGACTTGAGGGACAACTGCACCATGCTGTAAGGCTTAATTTGCAGAAGGAGACGCAACCGCAACAGGTTCGTCCTTGGGGTATGGAGATGAAGGTGGCGATCGCTCAACCGAGTCAGCTACTGTCACCGGAGACGACTATCGGGCAGGTATTTGACCAATGTGCGGGGCGATTGCTGATTTTAGGTGAACCGGGGGCAGGTAAAACCACAAGCTTGCTTGACTTAGCTGTAGAACTAGTGCAAAGGGCAAAGGACGATCCGCAACAGCGCATTCCTGTGGTGGTGGATCTTTCCGATTGGCAACCAACCACATCTCAATTAGCTTCTAGGCAGAGTGGGAATACATCTAGATTCCGGCGGGTTTCTCAGAAAAATCTCTCTGAGTTTCTTCCGGAACAAGCCCCTGTTTGGTCGATGCCCAATTGGCTGGCTAGTAAGGTGCGAGAGAGATATGGCTTTTTACCACGCCAAATTAAACAATGGCTAGAAGAGAAACGCTTAATACCCTTGCTCGATGGACTCGATGAAGTGCGTCCAGAGTATCAGCCAGATTGCGTGCGGGCAATTAACGAGTGGTTAAAATCAGATTTGCGTCCCAGAGAAATAGCCTTGTGCTGTCGGCGCGAGCAGTATGAGGCTTATACTCAAAAGCTGGAATTTGATGGAGCCGTTTATCTTCAAGACTTGACTGACGAACAAATCCAGACTTTTCTAACAGAGACGAACCGAGATGACCTCAAAGAAAGCTTGGTAGCGGATGCGGATTTCCTGGCGTTGATTCGCAGACCGTTGTTGCTATCAATGGCGGTACTTGCCTATCAAGAGCTAGAGCCAACCCAGTGGCGGCGGGCAACTTCGGCGGGCGATCGCTTAAATCTACTGTTAGATGCCTATGTGCGACGAATGCTAACACAGGATACCCCTAGCCGCGCTTATCGTTACGGAAAGATTCCTAGCCCCGAACAAAGTCAGAAGTGGTTAGAAATTCTGGCGTTAGAGCTTTTACAAGAATCCGAAACCGAGTTTTTGATTGAGCAAATTGGAATAACATGGCTGTCAACACCCCTACAAAAATGGCTATTTACTATTTTTGCCGTAATTTATTGGGGGCTAATCGTTGGCGTAATTTGTTGGGGGCTAATCCTTGCTGTAATTTTTTGGGTAAAATTTTATAGGTTAATTAATCTACCTCGGATTGGAGCAAGCTCTCGTTTTTGGCTCGGATTTGGGATTGGGTCTTTATATGGCTTGGCGTGTGGAATAGATGTCTTAAAGAATTTGCCACAGATAGAATCAGTTGTGGGAGGCGTCCAAATCTCATTATCAAGTCTCAAACGACAAAAAATATTACGCAAGCTGTTATCTTGGAAGGGTATATCAGTCCCTACTCAAATTAGCGTACTAATTCATAAATTAAATGAATTCATAATTCCAAGATTGAGCTTTAACTTTGAAGAATGGCGCTTCAAAATTAAAACTCTATCAGTGCCAAATCAAGGAATTAGGAACTTGTGGCGAAATGCAATTCCGATTATGCTAACATTTGTACTCTTGCATACCTTGATAGTGTGTATTGCACAATGTTCAGTGTCTTCCCTTGATGACATTGTGCTAGATTCCTTGTCCATAGCTCCGCTACTATGGATTGGACTGGGAGGGGGATATGTCTGCTTCAATCATTTTCTAGTGCGTTTATCTTTGTATTGCACTAACTCGATTCCTTGGGACTATGCTCGTTTTCTCAACTATGCAACAGAACGGCTATTGCTCCAGCGTGCTGGTGGTCGCTATCGCTTCATGCATGACTTGTTGAGACAGTCTCTTGCTCAACGTAGAATCGATACCCATCCACACCTAATTAGTTCTCAAGTTTTCTTTCGTTGCGCCCAAGGCTACCGTTTGATGGAGCAGTATGATAAAGCATTGCAAAACTTTGATCGCGCCATTGAACTTTACCCACGATATGTTGTGGCGATCGCAAATCGAGGCATTACCTATCGCTTAATGGAACGCTACGAGAAAGCGCTGCAAGACTTGAACTGCGCCATTGAAATTAACCCCAAATATGATTGGGCAATCGCAAGTCGAGGCATTACCTATCGCTTAATGGAACGCTACGAAGAAGCACTGCAAGACTTCAATCGTGCCATTGAAATTAACCCCAAATACGAGTGGGCGATCGGACATCGAGGCTCTACCTATTGGTTAATGGAACGCTACGAGGAAGCGCTGCAAGACTTCAACCGCGCTATTGAAATTAACTCCAAAGATGAGTGGGTAATTGCAGGTCGAGGCTATACCTATTTGTTAATGGAACGCTACGAAGAAGCGCTGCAAGACTTGAACCGTGCCATTGAACTTGACCCCAAATACGAGTGGGCGATCGGACATCGAGGCATTACCTATCGCTTGATGGAACGCTACGAAGAAGCGCTGCAAGACTTGAACCGCGCAATTGAACTTGACCCCAAATACGAGTGGGCGATCGCAAGTCGAGGCTGTACCTATTTGTTAATGGAATGCTACGAAGAAGCGCTGCAAGACTCCAACTGCACCATTGAACTTGACCCCAAAGAAGATACCTACCAATATCTTCGCGCCCTTGCCTACCTCGCCCTCAAGCAAGCCGAGTTCGCCGAAGCTGATTTGAACATTGCCATCCAAATTGCCCAGCAAGAACACACCGAAAAACCTGACAATTACGAAAACACCTTCAACCTGGCCCTTTATCACCTCGTTGCAGGCAATCTCTCAACCGCCCAAGAGTTATATCAGACTGCACTTGAACAGACCACTTTCCAAACCAAAATCCGAAATGCCATTCAAGATTTGAAGGATTTGCTGCGGGTGTTTCCTGAAAATATCCCTGCCCAGCAAATAAAAGCAGTGCTGGAGAGGAAGCTGAAATTGCCTTAACGTAAATTTGACGGGGCTAAAAAATAGCAGGGGTTAAGCAGGCAAGTTTTTTGGGGAAATGTCAATAGATCGTTTTTTAGGGAAATAAGTATAAGCAGCCAACCCTGCTATCAAATTAACCAAAAAGTTAAACCTTTTAGGAGAGAGGTCAAAGTCTATTGCATACAAAGAAGCGATCGCGATCGCAGCGCATCTACCATACACGAAAATTCTTAAGAGAGTTGACCTGGGGAACATCCTAGAGTCAAGATAAAAGAGTTAGATATCTGTCAAAGTACTAAGCACATCCGATATCGCCTGATTTTCTTTCATTTCCCTGCTTTTGGGTTAAAGAGAAAGGCTATGGGCGATACTTATTAACGTGGCAAAAAACTGAAAAAAGTACGCGCGGATTGCTAAAACGTGCCTGGACGCAGAGGGTTAAGCCGTTGCACCCCGATGAAGCGTCAAGAAATAGCTGATTAAATCAAATTCTAAGCGATTTAATCATATATTTTGTAGCAGATACTTGTGGAAAAGAAAATGCTAGGTGTGAATGTTGTTATGAAAGTTGGCGATCGCGTCCGCGTTAAAGATTCAGTAGTGGTGTATCATCATCCTGAACATCGAAATCAGCCTTTTGATATCAAAGGTACAGAAGGCGATGTAGTAGCTATTGCCAGCCAATGGCGAGACAGACCAGTAAGCGCTAATCTACCGATTGTAGTCCAGTTTAGTAAAAAGTTTAAAGCCCACTTGCGTGAAAATGAGTTAGAAGTCATCTAAAGCACTTATCGGCGGCGAAACCACTGGAAAATATTCAGTTCGCCGCGCATTTTTTTAAGGTCTTTGCGGTTTTGTTCTGCTGTTGTATAATACCAATCACAATAACGCTGAAACTCCGAGCGCGACCGAACTTCGTGGTAAAACTCATGGGTTGTTTGGTAAGACGCAAAAGCTTCCTCAACTTGAGGTTGAGCAACTGGAATAATATAAGGTAAATTTTTTGACATAAAATTAATTTAGTTTGTCATTTGTCATTTGTCATTAAGAGTTTCAAATTCAGACAATTACCGCACTTCATAACTCCTAACTCCTAACTCCTAACTCATAACTCGATTAAAGCCAACCGCGTAAGCGATAAACTAAAGAACCAATATACTCTTTGAGAGCGATAGTAAATTGGTGTAAATTGTCGGTATCAGGTAATAAATTTAGTATAGCGGCCTTGGGAGTACTACCGAGTTCTTGCAACTCACCCTCGCTAACTAAAAAGTCAGTGGGTGCAGGAATAGCATTGATTCCTTGACGCTGGAAAATCTGAAGCGATCGCGGCATATGCATTGCCGAAGTTACTAATAATACCTGACGAATGCCACGAGATGACAAAATTTTTTGGACATTTACAGCATTTTGATAAGTATTGAGAGAGTCAGGTTCTTGGACAATTGCCTCAGATGGAATACCAATAGATGTAAGGATTGTGGCCATATCTGCCGACTCTGGCGAACCACTTCCACGCCAATCAATGCGGCCGCCGCTCAAAATGATTATAGGTGCTTTTTTCTGGCGATAAAGTTGTGCGGCGTAGATAACGCGATCGCCAGCTTCACTTAAATCGACAGTAGGTCTTGGGAAAAAAGCTGATTTAGTTGCGCCACCCAAAACCACAATTGCTTCTGCATTAGGTATTTGGGCGGGTGGAAGATTTTGCCATTCTAGCGATCGCACTAATGATTTAGCGATCCAAGCATTGCTAGAAAATAGCAATAAAATTAGGGAAAAAGCAATTGCGATCGCCGCAGTCCGGGGTCGTTTCCACAAAGTTACTAATGCTACTACCAAGCTCACGCAGGCTAATCCTAGCGGATAAAAAAATAGTGGCAGTAACTTGGATAAATATAAAAACATATTATTAGGGCGTCGGGCAGGGGAGCAGGGGAGCAGGGGAGCAGGGGAGAAGAGGAGAAGTAGCAACTAAATTTTTCCCCTCTGCCCCTGTGCCCCTCTGCCCCTGTGCCCCTCTGCCTCTTTTCAACACTCAATTCCCAAATTATTACCTTTCCCAAAACTTGTAATTGAAACTACTTCCAGGAGTGCGACGGTAACGGCGACCGGCTCTTCTGATTTGCCGTTTGTTGATCCTTTCATTCGTTGGTTCAACTTCAACTTCTTCTGATTCTTCAACTTGCAACTGAGTTCTAGTATCTTCCTTACTTCCCCACCAAGCAGTAATCCAGCCTCCGGCTAAAGCACCTAATCCACCGAGCAAGATACTCATAGGTGCTGGATAGCCTAAATATACAAAACCCAGCATGAAAAATAACCAGTATTTCAGTCCTGCATCAACACCATCAGAGGAGGCAACATTTGGTGCTTGGGGGCTATTATCAGTTACATTAGTGATCCAGCTTAAGATAAAACCGCCCATGATTCCTAAGAAGATGCTTAGGGCTGGTGCGGAGCCGGTCATTATTAATATAAATGTTAAAAATGCCCCAAATAATAGTTGAGAAAAGAAGCTGGGAGAAATACTGAAAAGGTCGTTCTTTTTGTCTGCCATAAAATAAATAACTTATTTAACAAATTACTAATGACGCTCGATAGCAAAGCTTTAGCGACGTAAAAGCGTCTGACTCTGACGTAATTCCTAATTTTCGATTCAATTACGAATTACGAATTACGTAGCTTGCTTCTCGCATAAAGGCGAGGATTACAAATTATTTTAATTGTGCCTGTTGTGGTTGAGTTGTATCCCAAATCTTTACATAAGGTTGTTCCTCTTCAGTGAAAGGTTCAGCTTGTTTAATTTGTGACGCTAATAAATCGGCGGTGGCGTCAGCAATATCACCAGTGCGATTGTTCAAACGCTCTTTTAGAACTTCAAGTGGTGCTGTGCATTGGATAATCTGAAGGGGAAGTTGATGTTTTGTAGCTTGGGCGATCGCTTCTTGGCGTAATTGTTGTTTATCATACTTGGCATCTAAAATTACCGAAAAACCTTGTTTAGCCAGGATAATTCCCAATTCTAACAGTCGTGTGTAAGTTTTCTCGGTCATCTCTGGTGTATACAAATCGCTGCCACCCCGTTCCCACAACGGAATTCCCCCTAGATGCTTCCGCACCGCATCCGAACGCAGGTGAATCGCTCCCTGTTGACGGGCTAAATGTCTGGCTGTGGTACTTTTACCAGAACCCGACAACCCCGACATCAAAATTAGTTGTCCCTGCTTGGGTTTAGTATATTCCCAAGCTTGTTTGTAATAATCAGTGGCGGTTTTTGTCGCTTCTTCTTTTACCGTTGCGGGTACACTCGGATCGTCTAGTAAAAATGATGTCACCTTCGCCCGGACATAAGCCTGACGGCTTAAATACAAGGGCAACACCTGTAAGCCTTCCCAGTCTCCAGTTTGCTCTATATAAGTATTCAAAAACGCATTACCCAAGTCTTGATGCTGGCCAGCTTCCAAATCCATCACAGTGAACGCCACATCGTACATCACATCGACAAAGCGAAACGACTCATTAAATTCAATGCAATCGAACAACAAGATTTTATCGTGCCACAGGGCAATATTTCTCAGGTGTAAATCCCCATGACATTCACGAATATAACCGTTGTGAATTCTGCTAGCAAATAATTCTGGACGTTCGGCAAAAAATTTATCTGTATATTGCTTTGTTTCTGTAAATTGCGCCTGAGTCTGGGGGCCACCAATATACTTCTCAGTTTGCTGATAATTCTCATCAAAGGCAGCCCGGATATTTGGCACTTCGCCAAAAGTGCGAATGTAATCATTCGTCTGTGCTTGGGCATGATATTGAGCAACCACTCGTCCCAACTCATTTAGAAGTGTTTCATTTAACTTACCTTCTTCAAAAAGGATACTTAGTAGCGACTCTTGAGGAAACTGACGCATCTTCAGCGCATATTCTACAGCCTCGCTCGTTCCCCCTAACTGGTATTGCTCCCCAACCAAAGTTATGGGCAAAACTTCTAAATATAATTCACCAGCACCGCGCTGATTTAACCGTAACTCTTCCTGACAAAAATGCTGCCGCTTATCTAAGGTAGAAAAGTCCAAAAAGCCAAAATTCACAGGTTTTTTCAGTTTATAGACGTAATCCCCAGTTAACAGCACATAAGAAGCGTGGGTTTGAACTAGTTGAATAGGTTCTGTTACCTTATGGGGATAAAATCCCGGCTGCAACATTTGCTCGATAAAAGCTGGGAGAGTTACTTCTGTCATCTCTTTGCTCTACGGGTTCAAATACAAAAAAACCAGGAGTTTCCTCCTGGCTATCATCAAAAATTATTACACAGTTTACCAATTGAGTGTTGATAAGCTAATGCGCTATTTTCTGTGAAGACTGTCATTAGTCATTGGTCAATTGAGAATGGTGCAAGATATCAGCATATCAAGGAGAACTCGTTTTAGAAGCTTCTGGACTGCGAATGATGATATGTCCCTTCTCACTTTCTTGAATAGCTAACACAGATGGAATCTCACCAGGTTTTGCGTTTGAGGGTAATGCTCGAAACAAATAAATCCAGCCGCCACGTTCTAGGAGTAAGCGCCAGACTCGCGGCTGCTGTGGATTGCTGATGTCATTATCTTCTCTGCCTCGCAAGTCGTCGAATAGACCCCGATCGCCAATAATGCGATAACCTTTCAAAGATGGATCTGCAAATATATCATCAAGTTTGCGTCCCACAGCAAACTTTTCTTCAGGTGTAATTAAGGCTACAACAGGTAAAGTGGAGTTTTGACCAGCGTCTCGTTGTGCATCTGCGATGCCTTGCCAACGAGCTAACCAAAATATCACAATTAATACCCAGGATACTATGACTATCTCATTGACTAGCGATCGCAGAAATTCCACTGAGCGCAGTTGTCCAGAACTAAATTCAGCCAGAGATTTTAGCCGTTTAGCTGTCCATGAGCGTTTGTGTTGGGTTGCAGAGATAATGCGACTCAATAGTAATTGGCTTGCAGAGACTACAGTCTCACTAACGATTTTAATTAACCATAATGTTGCCTGAATAGCGATCGCAGCTGCAAAAAAAGCGATCGCACTTTTGCAGATTGTCCAACCATCTCCGAGAAATATTTGCAGGGGAACTATCAAAAAAGACTGTGCGGGTAAGTCGAGGGTATTGACTTCTAGCTGAAAAAAGTAGAAATATGACCAACGGTAAATCCAGCCTGCAAAGAAAAGCGCCGCACCCAGTAAGCCAAGTACACTCGTGAATTTACCTAAAATATTGGTTTCCTGGTTAGGATTTGGTGCTTGGGTCATAGGGGGAGATGGGAGAAACAATGTAGGGTGTGTTACCGCGAAGCGTAACCCACCGAGTTATATAGCGTTTCTTGTTTATATACAATACACTCTGACCTCCCTCCTAAAAAGGCTAGCGTGTGTGTACACAAGTTGGATTCCTTTTCAAATCCTGACATTACCCCCCTTAATCCCCCCGATGTATTAGGGGAAAACTAGAAAATCCGGTTCCCTCCCCTTTACAAGGGGAGGGTTAGGGTGGGGTAAATAATCAGTTTCTTTTAGTGATTTTACGGAAATTTCATATACGCCTCTGAAGTTTAATGAGAAAGTTAAATCTAGTCAAATATACTGTTAAAGCCATGTATTCAAATATCTATAACAAAGGTTCAAGTAGTTGCAACAAATATTCAAACGCTTGCAACAAACGTTCAAACATTTCCAACAAATGCTTAAACATTTGCAAGAAATGTCCCAACGTTTATAACAAATGCTCCGATGTCGGCAATAAATGTTTCAACCTTTATAGGACTTACGCAAAGTTAAGGTATTTTCGTTCTTGCGATCGCTCCGTTTGCTCTTAGCGTTCCTGTAAGGTAGCAATCCCAGACTTGACCAAATACTTTTGATGTTGCTAACGACAACTTCTGCTAACACCCAATTAAAAACAGCTACCTCTGCGCTATTCTATGAAAAAATTTCTCACCAGTTTTTTGGCTGTGGGCTTTTATCTAACGCCTTTAACAGTGATGCTGATGGCTCAACCCACCTGGGGACAAACTCAAAACTCGCGATCGCAAGAAGCAGAAAGGCTGCTAGAGCAAGGGAGAAAACTGACACAGCAACAGGAACACCAACAGGCAATCCAAATATTCCAGCAAGCTTTAATCATTGCACGAGAACTCAAAAACCAAAAACTGGAAGCAACTGCACTGCTTGACCTTGGATTTAACTACGACCGTTTAGGAGAAAAGCAAAGAGCACTCAATTTTTACAACCAAGCTCTGCCCTTATATCGTGCTATGGGCGATCGCGCAGGCGTTACCACTACACTCAATAACATCGGTCTAGTCTACAACGCTTTAGGAGAAAAGCAAAAAGCACTCGATTTTTACAACCAAGCTTTGCCCTTTTGGCAGGCTGTGGGCAATCGCTCTGGTGAAGCCTCTACTCTCAATAACATCGGTTCAGTCTACGACGATTTAGGAGAAAAGCAAAAAGCACTCGATTTTTACAACCAAGCTCTGCCCCTATATCGTGCTGTGGGCGATCGCTTTAGTGAAGCAAACACACTCAATAACATCGGTACAGTCTACGACGCTTTGGGAGAAAAGCAAAAAGCACTCGACTTTTACAACCAAGCTCTGCCACTACGTCGTGCTGGGGGCGATCGCGCAGGCGTTGCTGTCACACTCAGTAGCATCGGTAAAGTCTACTACGATTTAGGAGAAAAGCAAAAAGCACTCGATTACTTTAACCAAGCTCTGCCCCTTAGGCGGGCTGTGGGCGATCGCTCTGGTGAAGCCACTACACTCAATAATCTAGGTGCAGTCTACGACGATTTAGGAGAAAAGCAAAAAGCACTCGATTTTTACAACCAAGCTCTGCCAATATATCGTGCTGTGGGCGATCGCTCTGGTGAAGCCACTACACTCAATAATCTCGGTTCAGTCTACGACGCTTTAGGAGAAAAGCAAAAAGCACTCGATTACTTTAACCAAGCTCTGCCAATATATCGTGCTGTGGGCGATCGCTCTGGTGAAGCCACTA
>NZ_JAVRCK010000061.1:0-15615 GCF_034530815.1 Nostoc sp. DedSLP03 | reverse complement strand
CACTCAATAACATCGGTGCAATCTACGACGATTTAGGAGAAAAGCAAAAAGCAATCTCATTTTACAACCAAGCTCTGCCCATTTTGCGTGCTGTGGGCAATCGCTCTGTTGAAGCCACTACACTTAATAACATCGGTCTAGTCTACGACGCTTTGGGAGAAAAGCAAAAAGCAATCTCATTTTACAACCAAGCTCTGCCACTATATCGTGCTGTGGGCGATCGCACTGGTGAAGCGACTACATTCAATAACATCGGTGCAATCTACGACGATTTAGGAGAAAAGCAAAAAGCACTCGATTTTTACAACCAAGCTGTGCCCCTTTGGCGGGCTGTGGGCGATCGCTCTGGTGTTGCTGTCACTTTGGGTAATATTGGTGTATTCTTCCAAAGTACAAATCGACCAACTGAAGCTATTACTAATTTAGAGCAATCTCTCAAAATCAGCTTAGAAATGCGCCGGGGTTTGCAACGAGAAAATCGCCAAAAGTTTTTACAAGAAAATGATGGAAGGGCAACTGCTTTAGTCGATGTCCTGATTAATCAAAAAAAATACGCTCAAGCCTTTGAATGGGTTAACCTATTCACTACAGCCGACCTTGCTGATTATACTCGCCTGATTAATGCCAAAGTTGCTAACCCAGAAGCACAGCAGAGCCTTAACGATTGGACTAAAAAAAATCAGCAATTGGAAGCATTGCGACAACAACTGCAAAGCGATCTCTCCCAAAGTCTCCCCGAACAAATTCGGCAATTAGAAGCACAAGTTTACTCAGAAGCCGAAAATATATCTCGCCGTTTTCCTGAAGTGGCAGAACTATTTGAAACTACACCCGCAGATATTAAAAATCTGACATCCTCCATACCCGCAGGAACAGTTGTAGTTCAACCTGTCTTGTTGACTAATGTCAGAAATATGCCTAATAACGTCGCAATTTTTATCTTCACAAAAGGCGAGTTGAGCGTTATAAAAAAATCTATTGACCCCACTGAATTTAATAAACTTCTCACCCAATACTTGAAAGAAATACAAGATGAAAGTAATTCTAACTACCGTGAAACTGGCGGGAAACTTTATGATATTCTTATTCGTCCTATAGAAGACAAAATTAAAGCTTTATCCCCCAAAGAACTAAGTATTATCGCTACTGGTCAACTGCGCCATCTACCTTTTGAAACTCTTTCCGACAGTAAAACCAACCAATTTCTAATCGAGAAATATCCTGTCAACTATCTCACTCGCATTTCCAATAATTCCCTAAAATCTCCAGGTGTGCAAAATGCCGTACCCCCCAAACTACAAGCTGTTTTAGCATTTGGTAATCCAGTACCCAGTGACCCGCAAAATCTCCCAGGTGCAGAGGCAGAAGTCAGAAGTATTAAGGAAATACTGCCAGACAGTGAAGTTTATATCCACAATGAAGCTACCCTAGAAAAGTTTAGATCCCAAGCATTGCGCTTTGACTTTTTGCATTTAGCAACTCACGGCTGTTTCAAAACTGAAGATTGCAAAAAAGTCAAGTTAAAAAAGAATACATTACTATTTGCTGACAAACCCTTAGACATTGCCAATGCTGCTCTTTTAGGGCTACAAGGCACACAACTGATTACTCTTAGTGCTTGTCAAACTGCTGTAGACACTAATTTGAATGATGATAGCACAGGACTTGCAGGAGTTGCTTATATATTTGAGCGTGCTGGTGCTAAAGCTGTGATGGCAAGTTTGTGGGCGGTTGACGATCGAGCTACTCAGCAATTGATGATTCAATTTTATCAAAACCTCAAGCAAGGTATGACCAAAGGAGAAGCTTTGCAACAAGCTAAGTTGAAGCTAATTAAAGACCATCCTTATTATTGGTCGCCATTTGTCTTGATTGGTGATGCACGTTAAAGTAATTCGTAATTAAGTACGTTAGGCTAAAGCCATAAACTGCGTAGATTGGGTTGAATGTTGAATTGGTATTATAGCCGTAGTCACATAGGTTAACGTGAATTCGACGGATCTAAAAAACCCCACTTCCATTCCTCTCCCCCGCAGGGAGAGAGGCTTTGAAACCATAATTTTCTCGTTGTCAACTAAGAATATTTCTGCCCTTTTCCGCGCCGGAGAGGGGTTGGGGAGAGGTTCATCGAACTGACGTTAGGTTAGGACATAATGACAAGCGTGAATGCTAGGAATAATAATAGTTCTACCTCCTGCCTCACTTCGACTACGCTCAGTGACCACCTGCCTCCTGCTATACTTCTGTCATATCATGTCGTCGAATTGACCATAATAAAAACACCCCACCCCCAACTCCTCCCCGCAAGCGGAGGGGAGACAAAGCGTAGCGTTGGCGGGGTGGGGTTCCGAGGGAATTAAGGGTAATTTAGCGGAGATGATATCATCTCTTTGCTCTGCGGGTTCAAATACAAAAAAACCAGGAGTTTCCCCCTGGCTATCATCAAAAATTATTACACACTTACGTAGCTTCAGAGGTTGTTTCACCCTCTGCTTCAGCTTCTTCCTCAGCAGCAGCGCTGATTTGCGGCTGCGAGACGCTAACTACGACTCGCTCCGGATCGCCAAGAACTGTCACACCTTGAGGCAAGACTAGCTCGTGAACACGCAAGCTGTCTCCGATTTGCAGGTTAGAGACATCAATTTCAATTATTTCCGGGATGTTTTCTGGCGCACAACTGACTTGCAATTCAGTGATAACAGTGTCTAAAAAACCACCTTCTTGTTTAACACCAACAGCAGTTCCCACATAACGCAGCGGTACTTCTACAGTGGTGTCGCCGTGGCCAGCAACCGCGAAAAAGCTGAGGTGGTAAGGCGTACCTTTGGCTGGATGGATCTGAAGTTCCCGCAGCAAGGTTTTACCGCGCCAAGGTGCATCAGCAATATTCAACTCAATCAAGGTGTTGTTGACGGAAGCTCTTTTGAGCAAACGCTCAACAGTTTTGGCTTCAATGGTCAAAGAAATGGATTCTGTACCCTTATGACCATACAAATTGGCAGGTATCAATCCAGCACGGCGCAAAGCTTTTGGCTTGCTGCCTTCTGGACGTTTTTGAGATTCGACTGTAATAGCCATAAAAGTTGTCCTTTGTCATTTGTCATTTGTCATTTGTCATTTGTCATTTGTCATTTGTCATTTGTCATTTGGTAATGATTAATGACTAATGACTAAATTTACGCACTAAGTAGGGTAGCAGGTGTACCGTCGGGGTGCAATAAAGCGCGTTTGGGCCCGTGGATTGGGTCTTCTACGATTATGGTTTGATCGCGGCTGGCTCCTAATGAGACGATCGCGATCGGAACTTCCATCAATTCGGCTAAGAATTTCAGATAATCCAATGCTGGTTGTGGCAAGTCTTCTAGGGTGCGACAGTGAGTTGTTGACACTTTCCACCCTGGCAAGGTTTTGTAGATGGGACGACATCTAGCAAATTGACGAGAACTGGTGGGGAAGTGTTCGCTGCGATCGCCATCTATGTCATAAGCGACACAAACTTTGATTTCTTCTAATTCATCAAGAACATCTAGTTTGGTCAGCGCCATACAATCCATGCCGTTAATCCGCACGGCATAGCGACCGATTACCGCATCAAACCAGCCACAGCGCCGTTTGCGTCCGGTGGTTGTGCCAAATTCTGCACCGCGATCGCACAATAATTCTCCTAACTCGCCATCCAATTCAGTGGGAAATGGCCCTTCTCCGACACGGGTTGTATAGGCTTTCGACACCCCAATTACCCGGTCAATCATTGTCGGCCCTACCCCAGTACCAACACAAGCCCCACCCGCCACCGGGTTAGAGGAGGTAACATAAGGATAAGTTCCGTGATCTAAGTCTAGGAGCGTACCTTGTGCGCCTTCAAACAAAATATTGCGTCGTCTTTGAATCGCATCGGATATTTTCAACGATGTATCAACAACGTAAGGCCGCAAGCGTTCTGCATAGCCCAAATACTGCTCAATCACCTCTTGTGGATCTAGAGGTGGCAAGTTGTAAAGCTTTTCTAAAATGACGTTTTTATAATTAATCGTCCATTCCAGCTGCTCGCGCAACCCATCCGGGTCCATCAAGTCTAAAACCCGAATCCCTGTACGTTCAGATTTGTCAGCATAAGTCGGCCCAATGCCCCGACCTGTTGTGCCGATCTTATAGCTTCCCCGTCGTTCTTCAGATGCCTGGTCAATCAATCGATGATAAGGCATCGTTACGTGGGCTGTCTCAGATATCAGCAGGTGGTCAGTGGAAATATTTAATTCTTTTAGTTGGTCGAGTTCTGCGATCAAAATCTGTGGATCGATCACTGTTCCACAGCCGATAATGCAATCGGTATTTGGATACAAAATCCCAGAGGGAATCAAATGCAGTTTAAAGGTCTGACCTTTAACTACAATCGTGTGTCCAGCATTGACACCCCCTTGGTAACGCACCACAACATCTGCGGAACGGCTGAGTAAGTCAGTTATTTTACCTTTTCCTTCATCGCCCCATTGGGCACCTATGACAATGACGTTAGCCAAGAGCTTATATTAAGAAGTAAAGTTTCCACAAACTATTATTATTAACATATTGCTTGAATCATGTCAATAATTAAAATACCGCAATTTATCGGGGTACTTAGGGATATATACAATTTGATTAAAAGGCAACGACGGGAATTGCACCCATATCTCCTGGTGTGCTCCAAGGAATTCTACTGTTTGAACTACGTTGCTGGGGCAGCGAACCGAATCGAACGGTTGCCTTCCGCTTTGAACGGCGAACGCTCTACCATTAAGCTACACTGCCAGAAATTACCAATCTATTTCTCTATAATCCTTAAATAATTTAGCAAAAGGTGTTTTACCTTGGTTAATTCCTAAATAAATTGGGTCACAAATGCGTGCAGCCGCATCATTGATATCAAAGGGAGGATAAACGCTACGTTCTTGCATGGATTTTGCTTGATGATAGGGGTGTTGAAAGCTAATCCATCCAGGGTCTACTGCATTCATAAAAATACGATGTTTAGCGTATTCTTTGGCACAGGTACGGGTCATTTGATTGAGAGCAGCCTTTGCCATATTGGTGTGAGGATGTCGCCAGGGTTTGTCAACATCGTTAAATCGCCCCTCCATTGAAGAAACATTAATAATGTATTTATTAGTTTCTTTGAAGTTGCTCATTAATTGCTTGAGTCTACTGTTAATCACAAATGGAGCGATCGCATTAATTATATGCACTTCCAATAATTCTAAAATGCTGACTTCATCATCCTTCATCAGCCAGCTATTAAAGGGACGCAAGTCAAGTTGTTGTCCATCATCGGTATACCCACCTAAAGGGAAAAAAGCCGAATTATCTACGCTGTCTTCGATAATTAAAGGAATTTGGGAGAGTAAAGCAGAATTTTCGGTAAATGTGGCTTGTTTTTCTTCTGTACTACCTAATAGTGCCGGATTCTCAACCTTCACTTCATGATTATGGCTTACTAACACCTGTATTGCTGGCGGTAGTTCCCCGAAAGGTAGTGATTCAAACTCAATTAAATGACGATAAAACGCAGGCGGATGACGTACTGTTTGTGCTGCATTATTGATAATAATGTCGAGTCGCGGATAAAACTTGCAAACGTGTTGGGTAAATTGCTCAACATTGTGGAGATGGCGCAAATCGAGTCCGTAAATTTGCAAACGATGTTGCCATTCTAGAAAATCTGGCTCTGTTGCGTACCTTTTTGCCGCATCATGAGGAAAACGGCTTGTTGCTATAACAGTTGCACCATTTCGCAACAGTCTCAATGCTACCCCATAACCAATCTTTACCCTGGCTCCTGTGACAATGGCAATTGTACCCCGTAAATCAGCAGTTTGTTGACGCTTGCTGAAGTTCAGATTTCCACACTCAACACAGAGTCCAGTGTAAAAACTATGACCTTGTAAAAAAGTTGTCTTGCAGACAATGCAATGTGGTGGTTTGGTCATTAGTCATTTTTGGTATTATTGCCTTGCATACCTGTAGCTCATGAGATTGAAAATGGCTATATCCCATCTAAACTGCATTGCCCATATTACTGTAAAAATGAATTTATATTAAAAACTAGCTGATTTATTTGTAACTATTATGTATAAATCATCATTCCAAAAAATCCAGATATTTACAACTTTAAGAGATTGTATTTTGTTACCCGTGTTATCGAAATCCTTAAAATATTCTCAATATTTGTTTTTAATATTTAATCTTAACTGATGAAAGGCATCTGCGGCAGAAAGGGCGATCGCACGATCAAAAAATGGTATCGAGTCCAAAAGCTGAAAGCAATATTCATCCTAGCATTGGCAGTTGTATTTTCTAATGCTGTAGTTTCGTATAGCAACACTGTGAAGTTGATTCACAACCAACAATGGCTAACATACTCTTATAAAGTTATTAGCCAAATTGAAAGTATCCAATTTACACTCAAAGATACGGAAACTGCACAACGTAGTTATTTAATTACAGCAGATGCAGATGATTTACAAACTTATCTTGCAGCCGAGCGACAAACGAATAGCAATATTCAGAATTTCAAAAAACTAACTGCCAATAACTATCAAAAGCAGCAGTGGATTGCTTTTCTGGAGCCGAAAATTACCAACAAGCTCAACATTTTACAACAAGAAATTTACCTCAAAAAAAACCAGGGATTAGAAGCAGTTCGGCAGCAAATCTTATCTGAGAAAGATAATCAAAGTAGTAAAGAAATTCAACAACTGATTAACGACTCTTTGAAAGCAGAGAAAAATTTATTACAGCAGGAAATGCAGCAGTCACAAGCAAATTCCCAAAAGGCGATAGTGACATTTTTTATCGCTGCGATTGTGGATTTGGTGTTGGTGGCGTTGCTATATGATTTGTTGTGGCGTTATCTCAGGCAACTTCAGCAGACAGAACTGGCCCTACGTCAAAGCGAAAATCGTTTACGCGCCATGATAGATGCAGAACCAGAATGCATCCAGCTAATTGCCAGAGATGGCACCCTTTTAGAAATTAATGCAGAAGGGCTGGCAATGATGGAAGTGGAAAGTGCTGATATTTTGATTGGTAAACCAGTTGATGCCGTAATTGTACCAGAGTATAAAGCCGCCTTTGCCGACTTGCATGAAAGTGTCTGCCAAGGTAATAAGGAAACTTTAGAATTTGAAATCGTGGGATTTAAAGGCACTCGTCGCTACATAGAAACTCATGCCGTACCGCTATATAACGAATCTGATGGCACTTTCATCCATTTGGCACTGACGCGAGATATAACCCACCAAAAACAAGCAGAACAGAAAATCCACGAACAAGGGTTGCTGCTAGATGTATCAACTGACGCGATTCTGGTGCGAAATATCCACAACCAAATCTTGTTTTGGAATCAAGGTGCTGAACGTCTGTATGGCTGGAAGGCTGAGGAAGTTGTGGGTAAGAATGTTTTGCAACTTTTGTATAAAGATTCACCACAGCTAGAAGATGCTTATTTGCAGGTGATGAATACGGGTGAGTGGCGGGGTGAGTTGCATCAACTGACAAGAGAAGGCAAAGTAATTATCGTTGAAAGTCGGTGGACACTGATACCAGATGAGAATGGACAACCCAAATCCATTTTGAGCGCGAACACCGAAATTACGCAACAAAAACAACTAGAAGCTCAACTTCTGCGATCGCAACGTTTGGAGAGTATCGGCACTCTTGCTGGCGGTATCGCTCACGACCTCAACAACATACTATCGCCAATTTTAATGTCAGTTCAAATATTGCAGAAGAAATTGCCCGATCCCCAGAGTCAGCAAATACTGCAAACTTTAGAAAATAATGTCAAACGCGGCGCTAATTTGCTTAAACAAGTGTTATCTTTTGCACGCGGTATTGAAGATAAACGGACAATTGTGGAAATTCAGCCTTTGATAGCAGAGATTGAGCAAATTATCGCTCAAACATTCCCCAAATCCATTATTTGCCAGATAGATATCCCTAAAAATCTCTGGTACGTTCGTGGAGACATAACTCAACTACATCAGGTATTGATAAACTTAGTAATCAATGCCCGCGACGCTATGCCCAATGGCGGTATTCTTCGGATTGCGGCGGAAAATCTGGTGATTGGCGAACATTCTACCCAGATAAATATAGATGCGAAAGTGGGTTCTTATATTGCGATCGTGGTGACGGATACTGGTATGGGGATGTCGTCAGAAGTCCAGCAAAGAATTTTTGAACCATTTTTCACCACCAAAGAGGTAGGCAAAGGTACAGGTTTAGGACTTTCTACGGCATTGGGTATTATTAAGAATTACGGTGGTTTTGTCAATGTTTACAGTCAATTAGGCAGAGGTACTCAATTTACAGTGTACTTGCCTGCCTCAACATTTAGAGACACACATTCGCTGTCTCAACAATTGGAATCAGTTATAAAAGACGGCTAACTAAACAACTTATCCCTCTTCTTTCGCAACTGCAAGAAAGAGAAAGTGGATCGGTCGAAGTTTATCTTAGTGAGATAATTGATTAACAGTTGGTAAAAGTTCACTGAGAAGCATATCGCTTATTTTGAGATGATACACGTTTAGTTTCGCTCAGTCACACATTACCCGCATTTCTCACAAGCTTGAAAGGAAGAAGGAGCAGAGGGGCAGAGGTGAAAGAACTTGTACAACAACTCTTCTCTGCACAAAAGCACAAGCGCAGGCTTCTCGATATGTGGTGAGAAATCTGGGTACAGTCGTAGTTATTCCTGAAGTCTTGTCATGCGCGTAATCTCATCAAGATAAAAAACTTTTTACTTAAAGTTTTGATAAAGTCAGCGTTTAATTACGTAGTTGAATTGATTTTATCCAACCAAGTTGGTATGATAACTTCAGTCGAAACACCAACTTGTATAAAAGCATACGCAATCAATACTGTTGAATAATTTATAAAGTTTAGACGCTCAGATCGAGGACTGTTTAAGCATTAGTTAAGCTGTTCCATATTTTTTAAATCATATATGGTCGTGTTGGCTGTTGAGTGTTAACTCTTGACTGTCAACTGTCAGCAGTCAATAAACCTCACTCCTTCACTATGCAATAAATATGTGTTTTAGCTTACCAAAAACGAGAAAGTAATTTTTTCCTTACTATGAGCGATTAAAAAATGATGAAAAAGTATTTGCTTGTCGCTTCACTGACTGCATTAGTTGTCAATCTTACCTTTACAAAACAGACTTTAGCAGCCACACTGGCTGCACCTCCTGAGGTAACTTTATATGCTGCTGGTAGCTTAAGGGGTGGACTTTCGGAAGTGAAGAGTGCTTTTACCAAAGAATATGGGATTTCTGTCAAAACAGAATTTGCTTCCTCTGGTTCATTGAAAGATAGGTTGTTAGCAGGGGAAAAGGCAGATGTCTTTGCCAGTGCGGATTTAGGTAATGCCCTTGCATTAAATCAAAATAACTTAAGTGGGGAAGTTGAAACCTTTGCCAGAAATCCTATCTATGCGATCGCTACACCTGAAGTGTCACTCACCACAGAGAATCTGCTTGATAAGTTTCTCGATACCGACGTTAAATTGGGTATTTCCAAACCTGTAAGCGATCCCTTGGGAGATTACGGGGTAGAAGTATTTCGCAAAGCTGAACAAATTCGTCCAGGCAGCTTTGCCCAACTGAATGATAAAGCTGTAATATTATCAGGAACATTACCACCAGAGAGGAATAGTCCGGGGGGTAGCATAGTCTACTATTTGCAAGATATCAACAAAGCAGACATCTATTTAGTTTATTACACCAGTGCTTTATCTGCCCAACAAATTTCACCAAGTTTACAGATAGTAGAATTGCCAGATAGCTTAAAAACCCAAGCTGACTATGGTTTAACAGTACTTAAAGATGCGAATCCTGGAGGTTCAAAACTAGCTGATTATATTCTTTCACCAACTGGACAAAAAATACTAGCAAAGTATGGATTTAATAGTCCGAAATCAGTTCCCGAACCTCAAGGGGTTGGTGGAATTTTACTTGCTGTGAGTGTAGCTTTTGCCTTGCAAAGAAAGTTAATTGCTGCCAAACAGCAAAAAGTTCAAGTAAGCAATGAACGTCATAGTTAGAAAATCGAAGAATCTGGTTAATTTTGAAATAAGCTGTTAGTAAATAAGAAATAATTTATGCTAAAAACAAAATTTTTTCAAAAACCATTAATGGTTATTCTGGGGTTAGCATTAGCTACTGTTTCTACCGCTCAACCCTCTAAAGCTGCTACCTTGACTTATCAGGGAGATACAACAAATGAACCGATTTGGCGGCGTGTAGCACCAGGGAATCCTCCCACTCTTATCAGTGGTGAAAAAGATGGGAATTTGGGAATGAGTGTACCTTACAGTGTATTCGATTTTACGGTCGATCGATCGGGTTTATATAATATCAGTGGTGAATCTGAACCTACGCCACCTGCCAATAGAAAATGGGATATTTTCTTAGCTTTATATCAGGATAGTTTCAATCCTACTGAACAATTAACCAATGTTCTTGTAGCAAGTACTACTACTAATGGTAGTACTGTTACTTTCAACCGAGAACTTCTTACAGGACAGAAATACTTTTTAGTTACTACTGGTCGTCGAGTCAATGATTTTGGCGAGTTTAGCAACACAATAAGTGGTTCGGGTCAAATTACACCAATTCCTGAATCAGATTCAATATCTGCTATGTTAGTCATGGGTGGTATAACTTTACTACTGTCTAAGCGAAAACTAGGTTTAAAAATATCGCATTTCTAAATCGTTTGTAAGCATATCTGCAACTTGTGAAGAAGTCGGGGATATGCTTACAAAGTAGGTATGACTGCTATAGTTGCACTCATATAATCAGAAGACTCTGTAAGAAAGCTAACTGCCTTTTGTATTGTTAGTTAGTTAACTACTTGTTTCCAGAAAATAGAGGCGATCGCCTTTTGTGTAGAAATAGGATTTTTACTATCGACTAAGCACCTGCATCGAGATTGTGAAAAAAAGCAATCCTGAGAGCCAATCGGCACTGTAGTCCAGTCGATGCTACTGGAGTTACCATGTGCCAAGAATTATCTAAGCAGTTATTTTTTTACCAACTATTTGGGACAATAGTAGTAATTATTACAATTCCTACAACTAAATGAGATTAGGTTAGTGGGAATATTGATTGAGCTATTTATTTGTCAGCCGATCATAAAACTAAAATGAGTGTTTTCTTCTCAGATGAGGCGATCGCTAGGTTAATTCAGGAAGATGTTCCCTACCTAGATTTGACAACCTACGGACTTGGCATTGGCAAGCAACCTGGTGAAATCGAGTTTTCTACTCGTCATTCGATGACCATTTGCGCTACTGAAGAAGCAGCCAGAGTATTAAAATATTGTGGTGCCGAAGTTCATTATCAAGTCGAAAGTGGTACAGTCTGCCAAGAGAAGCAATTAATTCTTCAAGCTAGTGGCACTGCTCAAGCTTTGCACAGTGGCTGGAGAGTTGCTTTAAATTTGATGGAATACGCCTCCGGCATTGCTTCGCGTACAAGAGTATTAGTAGATACTGCTTCATCTGTAAATCAGTCAGTTTCTATTGTGACTACTCGTAAATGTTTTCCAGGTACTAGAGCGCTTTCCATCAAAGCAGTTCTAGCAGGCGGAGGATTTTTTCATCGCTTAGGATTATCTGAAACAGTTCTGATCTTTAACCAACACCTGATATTCTTGGGAGGTATAGGTGGGTTAATTGAGCGCATGAATGAACTGCGACGACAGTTTCCAGAACAACATATTTGCGTTGAAGTAGATACACCAAAAGATGCTTGGATGGTTGCTGGTGCAGGTGTAGATTTAATTCAGTTTGATAAAATTCCCCTACTAGACCTTGAGCCTCTAGTTTTGAAGTTGAAGCAGCAGTATCCAAACTTAAAACTAGCAGCGGCTGGTGGTATTACCTCTGAAAATATAAAGGATTATGCTAGCACTAGTGTAGATATTTTAGTAACAAGTTCACCGTACTTTGGTAAACCATGCGATATTGCAGTCAAAATGACGATGGCAGAGTAGTGCATTTTGATATTTAGTTTGATACTTAAGATTGCAGTTGTTAAAACGTAAAAGTTGAGCCAGAAAGAACAGCGCTTAGGCAAAACTTAGAACGGAAGTAAATGGGCGTTTTACAAAGCTTTTAAGCAGTTAATGAAATAGAGCGATATAGCCATCTATCGCTCTATTCACTGCACCACGAATTGTAACTTTTATTTGGTGTATTGGTTGTATACACAAAGTAGTCTAGTCGCTCTATGGTTTTGCTTCAACTATAGTGTCGGGATAACTACAACCTTTCCCCATAACTCGGACAGTTTTCCAATTTACAGGTGAGTCTCACTTATAAAAAGTTTATTAGCTTGATAGTTACCTATTTATAAGGAAAACAACAACTTAGTTTCTATACAATATTAAGCTGAACTATTTTAAAAAGAAATAAAAATTAATTTTGTTTATATTTGATTACTATATTAGTTGGTATTTTACTCAATAAGTTGGTATTATCTTCATTAGATTACACAGATACACTTATCGATTTGGAAAAACGGAAATCTAACAAGAGGTTTGCGACTAACTTTGGCGTCAGGATTCATTAGTTTTTAATAACTCATATTAAAAACTAGCTATTTAGTAGCGTCTGGTAAGGAGTTGAAAGTTTAACGATAGAACCGTTTTTATTTTGATCTAACAGAATATATTGTCAAATTGCTCAATTTTGGCGATAAGGATACTAATTTTTTGTGAGCAAACGAGCTTTGAGCAAAACTATCTAATTCTTTGAATATTCAATAGTAAACGGAGAAATGTTTTATGCGTTTTACCCGCCAGATACCCATTGCGTCTCTAATGCTATCGATACTGGTTTTATGGCAGCCTACTTTAGCTGACTCAAAGAGCGATCTTCCTTGGGGTCGAGAAGAAAAAATACCTTCTGTCTGGGATAAAAATAAGTGTCTTGGAGGTTCTT
This sequence comes from Nostoc sp. DedSLP03, assembly GCF_034530815.1. Taxonomy (NCBI): domain Bacteria; kingdom Bacillati; phylum Cyanobacteriota; class Cyanophyceae; order Nostocales; family Nostocaceae; genus Nostoc; species Nostoc sp. DedSLP03. The sequence continues at coordinate 2,628 of NZ_JAVRCK010000061.1, read as the reverse complement.
CGCAAAGTTTTCGCTTGGGTGGAGAACTCAAGAATCCAGCCACTTATAACTTGCAAAAACTGCGAAATTTACAAGATGCTTTAAAAAAACAAAATCCAGCATTAGTTACAGAAACCACTGTGAGCTTTCAAACCGGCTCAGGGCCACGAACAGAAACATACTATGGAGTTCCTCTATGGGAATTGATTAATAATCCGAAAGCCGGAGGTGGTCTAAAACCTGGGAATTCGGGGGTGAATAGTAAAAACTCTTTTCTGAGGCAATATGTTCTAGTTGACGCCACAGATTGCTATGGTGCAGTCGTAGCTATTGGTGAAATTCAACCTAACTTTGAAGGGAAAACAGTGCTAGTTGCATTTGCAAAAAAAGGTAATGATGGTAAAATCGTGCCTTTAACAGACGAAGGATTTGCTCGTTTAGTAGTTCCAGGTGACAAAGCTGGAGGTCGTTACGTTAGTAATGTGACAAATATCGTCATATTATCTGCTTCTCCTTCTCCTTTAAAACCAAAATATTTCTGATATACAGACTAAGGTTGTCAATCTCAATAATATCAGCAATAACTTCTGGAGACATTTGTAAATCTATTGAGTTTGACTGGCGTAAAACTTGTTTTACGCCCACCATATCTTCAATAATTAACAAAGCCCAATACGGTTTGGATAAGCTGTTGAGGCAGGGGAAGAAAAAGAGTTATTGAGCAATAATTCTTTCTCAAGAACTGCTCAATAACTGCTTGCCTCAACTGAGAACTTTCTTAACTGAGGATTGTAAGTAACAAAGTCAACATTTGTCTATATGAAGTAATTGACATTTTTCCAACTAAGTTGGTAATGTGAGCCTTGAGGATAAAATACCTAAAAACTTGAAGATTTTAGCGAACACATGAAAAAATATTTTTTGACAGGTTCTTTGGCAGCTTGTGCCTTTAGTGTTCTGATACCAAATCAAGCTTTTGCTGGTAATCTCAACTTATATGGAGCAGGTAGTTTAAGAAATGCACTAACGGAAGTCAGCCAAGACTTTACCGAAGAAACAGGAATAGGAACGAATACAGTATTTGGACCATCAGGGATTAGAGAGCAAGCAATAGAAACAGAACTCCAACTGGGACAGCCTACTGCTGATGTCTTTGCTAGTGCAGATATTGGAAATCCCCAAAAACTCTACAGTAAGGGGTTGAGCAGTCAGCCAGTGGAATTTACTCAAAACCAGATTGTAGCGGTGTTTTCATCAAAGTATTCCCAGGCAAAAATTACACCAAATCAGGTGTTAGATTATTTACTAAATCCCAACATCAAGTTGGGAATTGCAACACCTATATTAGATCCTCTTGGAGACTACACTCAACAGATATTTACTCAAGCTAATTCAAAAAAACCTGGTAGTTTTGATACCCTCAATAGTAAAGCCTTGCAATTAACAGGTGGAAGGAATTCCCCAATAATCCCATCAGGACAAGACAGCTTAGTGTATTTTCTAGACAAAACTCAGCAAGCAGATGTTTTCTTAAGTTACTATACTGGCGCGATCGCATCGCAAAAAATTGATCCGAGCCTGCAAGTAGTTGGGCTACCAGATTATTTGTCTGTTAAAGCGCCATTTGGTTTAACAGTTCTCAAAAATGCTGACCCGAATGCACAGAAACTAGCAGATTATATTTTGTCAGAGAAAGGACAGCAAATTTTGCATAAGTATGGCTTTATGAGCCCCAGCAAATCAGTACCCGAACCCAACTATGTTTGGGGACTATTACTAGCTGCGATTATGGGTTTAGCACTTAAGAAGAAATTGGCAGAACAAACTGTTAAATAAGCTATCAAAAAATAGTACTAAACCCAAAGCTGTATAAACATGAAAAAATACTTACTCGCTGCTTCACTAACTAGCTGCATTTTTAACATAATTGTCAGCAACAAAACTTTTGCTGCTAGCATTGGAACCTCGCCTCAAACAGAACCTTCTTCAGTTGTTTTATTTGGTGCTGGCAGTTTGAGAGCAGGTCTTTCTGAAGTAGCTGATAATTTCACTAAGGAAAATGGTATTCCTGTAGAAACGAGTTTTAATCATTCTGATATCCAGCGCGATCGCATAATACAAGGAGGGGAAAAACCTGATATTTTTGCCAGTGCTGATACTGATAAACCACTCGAAGTATATGAGAAAGGTTTGGGTGGACCAGTGGTAAAGTTCGCTAGCAATCGTTTAGTTGCTGTCACTAGAGCTGATTCGTCTTTAACATCCAGTAACTTTTTGGAACAGTTACCTAATCTTCGGATAGGTACACCACCTGACACCGATCCTTTGGGATACTATGCACAGGTCGTATATAAAAAAGCCGATCAAATCAAACCAGGGAGTTTTCAAAAGTTAAATAAAAACACTGCTTTTTTCTCACCAAACAAAATAGAGAATCTGGGTAATTCAGGGCTGATGCCACAGGTAATACCACAAAACAGGAATGATTCAGGTGGTAGTATATATTATTCTTTGGAAGAAAGTCCTGAGCCAGTAGATGTCAATCTGGCATATTATACTAGCGCTTTGTTAGCATTACAAGTTCCATCTGATTCAACACAGCAATTCCAAATTCAAATTTTGACAACGGGTAGAGTCTAGCTTGAGGAT